>JAAZJW010000050.1 GCA_012800145.1 Clostridiales bacterium
AGGGCGGCAATAGATAATTATTACGAAAATCCTGAAAATTGGCAATTTGATCCCAAATGGATGGAGGGGCTAAAAAAGGCAAGCCATAGAGATTTTACCAAGGGGTTTTATTTTGATAAACCGGGCTGTGCTGACCATCATTATGACAATAGGTCATATATAAGGGACTACAGCTTTATAGGTCTTGTTAAGGATTATAATGCATCTACTAAAATGGCAACAATAGAACAGCGCAATCGATTTTTCTTAGGGGATGATGTTGAAATTATTGGGCCCAAGGAAGAAGTGGCCATGACTATTACGGAAATGTGGGATGAAGACATGAATCCGATTGAAGTGGCGCCCCATCCACAGCAAATTATAAAGATTAAAATGGGGGAACCTATTGCGGAAAATTATATATTGATAAAAAATATAGAGAACCATGTGGATAGAGCATGTGATTAGTCTTTTTTAAAAACTATGGGGACAGAGCCTGCGGCCAGTCTTTTTTGACCGAAGGTCCTGTCCCCATGATTTTTCCCCGTGGTTTTCCTTTGCCACGTATGCCCCTTATATTTTCGGTTATAATATTAGAAAACACAGGGGGTTTTTTTATGTCCGAATTGAGACGCAGAAAAAGGGATGATAATCTAATCAGCAAAAAAAGGCTGTTATTTATGAGGGGTATATTTTTTTTTGTTTTATTGGCTTTGACTACTCGGTTATTCTATATACAGGTAATTGAACATGATTTTTATAATGCGGAGGTAATAAAACAAAGACAGGTCAACATACCTGTTAGTAGTGGTAGAGGGTTGATATACGATAGGAATTTTATTCGTTTAACTGATCGAACCCGAAAGAAAACAGTTGCTATTTTCCCCCAAAATTTTATTGTAAATGAAAACAATATCTCATTATTACGGGATATCACCGGAAGGTCTTATGATGAATTATTTAATAAAGTTAAAAACTCTAAATCAGTTTTGGAAATTCCTTTGGTGAAGGAACTGGATTGGGATGATAAAAATATTATAAATACCAAAGGTTTATTTATTATCGATAAAGCAATGCGTTACAACGAAAACGGATTTTTAAATCATGTAATTGGTTATATCAGCCAGACTGACCTCAAAGGAATGGCAGGAATTGAAGGTGCACTGGACGGGATACTGACGGAGAATTTAAGCAATTCCTTGATAGCCACCCTGGATGGTAGAAAAAGATTCCTGCCTGGGGAAGGATACATGGAGGTGAGCAGTATTAAGAAAAATCAAAATCTGAGGTTGACCATCGATTTTAATATTCAAAAAATAATCGAAAATGCAATAGACGAAGAAAAAAGGGAGGGCGCCGTCATAGTTTCCGATATACAAACGGGAGAAATCCTCGGGATGGTCAGTAGACCGAATTTCAATCCCGACAACATACAAGCGCATCTTAAAAGTAAGGGGGATGAATTATACAATAAGGCTATTCAGATGGCCTTTCCTCCCGGGTCCGTGTTTAAGATAGTTGTGGCACTGGAAGCCATGAGACAAAACCCCGAATATGCAAATGAAATTTTTTATTGCAATGGTTATGAGCTTGTAGGAGGGTTGGAAATTAAATGTTCGTCCTATGAAAAAGGGGGACATGGAGAAATAACAATGGACAGGGCATTTGCTGAATCGTGCAACTGTGCATTTATTCAATTGGCGGAAAAGCTGGGCGCGGAAAACATCATAAACATGGCGGAAAATTTGGGCTTTAATAAGATTGTGGATATTGGGATAAAGGAAGAGGATTCAGGCAACCTTCCCGAGGGGGACAGTTTGCTTGGTCCGGCCTTTGGAAATATAGCCATAGGCCAAGGTGAAATTTTGGTAACACCGTTGCAGATTAACCAGTTGACTCAGTTGGTAGCAAACGACGGACTGAAAAAACCTTTATATATCGTCAAGGATATTGTTGACAATAACTATATTGTTTTAAAAACAGCAAACGCAAAAGAAGAGAAACAGGTGGTAGATTCCGAAATAGCCAATCAGGTAAAATCATGGATGGAAAAAGTGATGACAGAGGGAACAGGACAACGGGCGGAAGAAATGTCCTATATTACTGCAGGAAAAACCGGTTCGGCAGAAGGAGCAGAAAAGGGGAAAGAAGTTGTTCATGCATGGTTTACAGGTTATTATCCATCGAATGAACCCAAGTATGCAATTACTGTTTTTATACAGAAAGGGGAATCCGGCGGAGGGATTGCCGTGCCCATTTTTGCGGAAATAGTAAAAGAAATGATAAATAAGGGATTTAAATAGAAAAAATTAAACAATTACGCAGGTACATGCACATATGTAGCATCTCAGTCATATTATTTAAAATGACCTACTATTTAATTTAGGCAGATGGCCTGTCTGCTTATTAGGGCCGGAAGCCAGAGGTCGGGGTGCCGGAACCTTCAGAAATCCGGTGCACCGGTAAGCCGGTATCTGACTTCTAGAAAAGAGGGGGAGATTCTACATGTGGGCGGTACTTTTTAATTTGTTTCCCATTTCGTTAAAACCTGTATTATTTTTAATGGCCTATATTTCGGGCAGTACATCCTTTCCACAACCACTGACACCGGAAGAAGAAGCAATATATCTAGAGAGATATGAACAGGGTGATGAAGAGGCCAGAAATATATTGGTTGAAAGAAATCTACGTCTAGTAGCTCATATTGTAAAAAAATATTCTAATGCCTGGAGGGACATGGACGATTTAATATCAATAGGTACTATCGGTTTAATTAAGGGGATATCTACATTTGACAGGGGGAAGGGGACCAGGTTAGCAACATATGCGGCCAGGTGTATAGAAAACGAGATTTTAATGACTATCAGATCAAATAAAAAAACAAGAACAGAAGTATCATTACAAGACACTATAGGTGTGGATAAAGAGGGTAATGAAATTTCGTTGATTGATATATTAGGAACCGATCCGGATGAAGTGATAAACCAGGTAGAATTGAAAATACAAATTAAAAAATTATATTGCAAAATAGCGAATGTACTAAAATCGAGAGAAAGAACAGTAATAGAGCTTAGATACGGAATTTGTAACGGGAGTACCAAGACCCAACGTGAAATAGCCAAAATGCTGGGGATTTCAAGATCATATGTGTCCAGAATCGAAAAGAGGGCAATAAAAAAACTGAATAAAGCATTCAATGTAAATAATTAAAGGTTGGTACCAACCTTTAATTATTTATGTGATACATCATATTAAGTTTTATCATAAATGATGATTATACAGACTATTATCAAAAGACCCAATAAAAAAACACATCTTAAAAGATCAACAATTTCCATAAATATGGTGCTATTATGGTATAATGTAAAATGATATATCGATGTTATGATGTAACCAAATCAAGGGAGATGTGTTCGGTGGATGAAAAAATTGAATTAAACATAACTGAAGACCAGTTTTCGCAGATAAAAAATGTTATAAGAAGATATGCAGGAGGATATAAAGAAATATGGGATAATAATAGGAAAAGACATGATTTTGAAAAGGAATTTGCAGAAATTAATGATATATTCAAGACAAATACACAAGCAATAGCCGAAATATTAAAAGCAATTACAGAGGAGGCAAACTGTCCTAATTATAAATTACTATTTGTAAGGCTATATGGACATATGCCCGAATATGAAGATGTTTTTTTGGAAATAGGCTATAAATAAGGGCAGTTAACAGTTAAAAGATAATAGTTGAAATATAAAAAACCATTAACTGTCAATCATAAATTATTAATTGCCGATTATAAACTATTAATCATTAATTATAAATTATAAATTATTAACTGTAAATGGGGATGAATATATGCTGAAATTGCTGACTCCGGACTTACATGTGGAATCAGTTTTCGAACTGAATTTAGAAAAGTTAAAGGAAAATGACATTAAGGGACTAATAATAGATATAGATAATACGCTGGTATCTTGGGAAATTAAACATGCCACCGAAAAAATAAAGGCATGGCTACTGGGCCTTAGAAAAGAAGGGTTTGGGATATGTTTGGTTTCCAACAATACAAAAGACCGTGTAGCTGTTTTTAATGAAGAATTAAAATTGCCCGCAATACATAGGGCATTAAAACCTAGGATAGGGGCCTTCAAAAAAGCTATGAAGACCATAGGCACAACAGCGGAAAATACAGCAGTTATAGGGGACCAGATTTTTACGGATGTGCTGGGTGGAAATCGCATGGGGCTTTTTACCGTGTTGGTAGTTCCCATAGTAGGAAAAGAATTTTGGTGGACAACCTTTATGAGAAAAATAGAAAGATACGTATTGCGAATAATTTTAAAGGACAACAAAGGCGATATATAAAGAAATAAAAAATATGCCCTGTATAATGTGTTTGTTATACAGGG
>JAAZJW010000051.1 GCA_012800145.1 Clostridiales bacterium
CGATAAACGAAAGCATTATTGTAAAATATAGATCCTTCGCGGGTCAAGCTAATCCTGTTCGTCTCAGGATGACAAAAATGTGGGGCCTTCATAGCAATGACAAAAAGCGGGAAAAGTGCTTTTTCACACAGTCTGACGGTTCTCTGTTTGTCCAGAGAACCGTACCCCCTGTTTGTCTGATTTTTCAGCAAACAAAAACAGCCACAACAAATCTGTTGTAACTGTTGCAATTATTATATGGCGGGAGTGCGTGGGAATCGAACCCACCCAAGACGCTACTAACGCCTCATGCTGGTTTTGAAGACCAGAGGGCACACCAGCACCCATCCACCCCCATTCAGTTATTGCAATGCTTAACACCACTATATTATAGCATGTTGTGTTTTTATGTCAAGGGTATTTGTTTTTCGTTTGTTTTTTGCTTTGTTTTGCGTTGTTTTGCGTTGTTTTTTGCTTTTATATATCGAATGTGTATAAAAATATGGGAATTATGGCGGAAAAAAATAGAGGTTGCATTTACCTTGTCCTAAAATTTCTTATGCCGAAGTGTTCATCAACAAGGCCTCTGTTACCTTCTTAAATGGAATCTGCCCTTTTTTATTGACATTTTATCTTTTGACTCGGAATCCTTATCTTTATCCTTTGGAACTAGCTTATCTTCAACATAGGAAAGACTTCCATCCTCAACAAGACAATCGATGCCCTTAAGAGATACTCCTGTTTCTATAATAATATCTATAACCATCGATTCAGGGTATTTTCGTATGTATTTTATTATCAATTCATATTCCTTTGCATTTTTTTCAAAACAATCTTCGCAATAATATATTTTTCCGCCCTTTTTGAACATTCTACCACATCTTTTGCATATCTCATAACCCATAGGATACCCTCCATATCTGTGATAGGGGATATGGTTAATAATGTCCTATCACCTTATCATTTGTACTTTATCTTTATATATTACAATTTCAGCTTTTTATATATTACAACCCTAATAATATACCTCTTATAGTTAATATTATGGTTTCAATAATAGATATGATTTCCATATTATTTCATATACTATATCGGTAAAAAATGAGGATTCATTAACATCCTATAATCAACATAAAAGCCATTCTATGCAATCCTAAAATGAATATTAACCTGCAACAAAAAATAGGGCCCCATGTGTCTCTCTAACAAAACAATTTTAAACTTTCTGTTACCTCACTTTTAATTTTAGTTACCCAACTCGATTTCTGTATTGCATCTATTTCTTTGTCATAATCCAGCCATTTTTTTGCTTCCTTTATCCTTAAATTTATCGGCAAATTAACGTTTTTACTTGGTCTGCACAGTTTATTTTCGAACCAATCAATTCTATCATGTAAGTAGGTCTCAAGACCTAGTAAATCACAATGCTTAACCCAATCAGGTTTATTAGGAATTATATTATCAAGTATTAAATAATATTGATTTATAAACAGTGAATTGTCGTTAATATTAGATAATGCTTCCATAATTATCTGTCTTGCAGTACCCCCCAAATGAAAAACATAGGTTTTTCCCTTAAAACCGACAATCGGCCAAATGTCGTTATCAATGTTTAAATATTGTCTAATGGAATTGGCTTGATCCGGACCCCTGAATCTTTTTTTCCCAACATAACTCCATTCTCCTTCTGCAGATTTTTCGTTTTTTACCCTTTTTACTTCAATATTATGGTCATCATAACTGCTTTTTTGAAACAAATTACCTCCTGTTTTCAAGCCCATACCTTCTGAATCCTTTATATCGGATGCAATTTTATCCCCGGTGATTTCATCAATGATATTATAACCCACGGGCGAGTCGATATTGCTATGTATTATTCCCGTTCTGGTCATATCTAACCAATATTCCCCAAGTCTTAGTCCGGATTTATCTTCAATAATCTCCCCATTTTGTATCATGTTGCCTATTATTGCTTTTGAGTCCTTATCTTCAAAGAACAAATCCACCAAACTCCTAATTTGTTTCCGGGATCTTGATCTGCGACGGGACTGAAAAATATAAGAAGCTATCTGTTGAAAGACAACACTATAATTAAAACCGATATTTGTAGCACCAATATGACCGCTAGCTGCTGCATTTAACATTGTTTCCTGAACCAATGCTTGGGATTTATTATTCGAACAAAGCATTACACGTGTTTTATCGGTCCTTCTATTTCCTCTGCCTATGCGCTGTAAGAAAGCAGCAATATCCGGTGGCGGCCCATCCAGCACAATTAAATCAATGTTACCAATATCTATCCCAATTTCAAGGGTAGAAGTAGCAACAGCAATAACCCTATCCTCATTTTTCACTATGTTTTCTGCTTCTTCCCTTATTTTCTTACTTAAACTACCATGGTGAGCAACTACCTTATATCCTAAATCATTGGTTACCTTTTTCAAATTATATGCCAATTTATCTACACGTTTCCTTGCATCACAAAAAACCAAAATTTTTTCCGCTTTTTTTAGTTTAGTCAAATAGTTAGGTAGGGATTTCTCTACCGGCCCATTATCTTTATTAACCTTTTCGATCTCCCTATCACCCGGAACAAGAATTGCTTTCCCATCAACCATAAATTTTTCAACTACCGCATCGGCATCTGCAACAGTTGCACTCAAACCTAATATCTGAATTTTATCGTTGTTACACCATCCTTGTTTATATGCCTGATTCTTCAATCTTCTTAACCTGGCAATAAGCCATCTGATTTGTTCTCCTCTTGATGAACCATATAATAAATGTATTTCATCAAGTACTACTGTATTAACCATTGACAAAATATGTCCGTGCACACTGTCCCTTAACCTGCCCCTGCACATCATGCTGTCAAAAGATTCAGGTGTTGTTATCAAAATGTTTGATATATCACTCAACCTGCTTGCATAATCCCCAGTGCGCCTCAATATTGATAAGCCTAAACCATTTATAGGTTTTCGCAATCTTTCATATAAATCATTCACAAGTGCACGGGTGGGCGATATGTACAAAATTGTCCAGGGTTCCATTATATCTATATTTTTCTCAATTAATGGTGCACAAATGGCCTCTGTTTTTCCGCTTGCAGTGGCAGAACAAACAAGAAGATCGTTTCCTTTTAAAATTTCAGGTATAACCTCTCTTTGCACACAGGTCAACCTGCCGTGCCGTTCGAAAAAAGCCGGCCAGGCTCTGGGAAGGCTTCCGGCAATCTCTCTATCTTTTTTTAAATTATTATTCATGGATTACTGTTTCACCCCTTTGGGTGGGCCATATTTAATGTCTAATAACCCAACGTACCATTTGATAAAGTTTCGTATCAATCCACTGTCATTATTTTCTATCCTTCCTGCAAGAATGTTCTCAGTATTTTTAGCTAAATTAATATCAAAATCTTTATCTAATGCGTAGGCTTCACAATATAATTTATGAATTTTTTGTGCAAGATTAGTTCTATCTCGACTGTCCCAGGTTCCAAGCCTATACCTGTTTTGTTCTTCCAATGCTATGTGCTTTTGTATTACCCTATCTCCACTATGTCCTCCCTGATCTATTGTTGCTATATATATTCCCAACGGAGAATCATAATATTTTGTATCTCCTGTTAAATACTTGCGCAATGCTTTTAAAATATTTTGTACCTTTTCAAATCTTCCCCTATCCGTGTGCTCAATTTCAAACTCATCAATGGTAATTATTAAACCTTTATATCCCGCTAATTTCGCAATAATAGCATGTCCGGCAATAGATTCAACAAAGCACATTGGCCTGTTTTCTACCTTTCTATCTATCATCCTTTTTAATTTTATCTGTGATTTATTTAAATTATGTTCGGAGGTAATTTCCTTGATTACCTGTGTCGTTGTATATTCGTTACCGGACGAAATAATTGTATTAATATGTTCGGAATACTTGTCCAAATGTCCTGAACGCAGAACATTATTAATTGTAATTAAATTATTCCTTATCTTATTATGGCCGTCAGTAACTATTTTTGTATGGGTGCCCCCTTTTTCAATAACCTTAATATAAAGATCCAACAGGGGGAATTCATAATCCAAGTTGTCGCCCGAAAGGTAACCCCATAAATTGTTGAGTAAAACCTCAGGATCCGAAAAGCTTAAATTTTTACCGTCCACTTCCACACTTGCTGTTAAAAACCCTTCTTTTTCCGCCAGATATCTTATCATGCTCAGGGTATGGCTTTTACCTGTGCCATAGATTCCACTAATTTCAAATCCAACAGGAACACCCTTTTTACATTTGTCAAATCCATTTTCTATCCATTGTTTCAGTTCTTCGAAACCAAGAGTTAATTCTTCGATATGTTTGTCGGGCACTAAACCAAATCTAAGGGATTCTATGGTTCTAATTGCAGAATTTTCACTTGCTTTCTTATGTAAACATTGTTCCTTACCTATAGGAATTTTTCTTAGTTTTTTCTTATCAAAATCGGATTTTTGAATCGAAATTGGATCCTTGGGAGGCTTTTCAACTTGAGCAGAAACGTTTGAATGCTTCCTAAGTACAATTGAATTATCTGCGGTCTCTTCAGTTGGATTCGAATCACTTAAGTGTTTTTCTGCCGGAACCAAATCATCCAAATTCTTTTCAATCTGTAGACCATTAAGTCTGTCTATGGCAACAAGTGCGGACTTTCCCATTACTTTGACTATTTTACCCGGCCCAATCCCGTCTATCATAACCTGCATCCCGGAAAAAGGTTTCCACATACGCTACACCTCTAATTCTTCATCAATATCCCTGGATACAGCAACTTCCATTTCACCGGTTTCTATTATATTAAGTAAAACAGAACAAGTGGATTTTACCATATCCCTTCTGTTACTGCTTGAGATGTCGGTTTCAACAATTTCTTTTGCTATTTCACTGATTTTACTTTTGAGCATATCATTTTGAATTTTTGTTTCTTCTCCGAAGAAATCGAAAAATACATCGATGAGCTTATGACCTATACGCTCTAAATCTGTCAACGGATCATCCCTTCTGAGTTCTATCAATGGAGCCAAAACATTTCCATCGAAAAATCCTCTCCCCCGCGGACTGGTTATTCTTTGCTGTAAGGCCGGAAAATTCTGCATTTTTTCCACCAAATCCGGTGTCAATGCATATACCATTAGAGCAGAACCCTTATTTAAATTTGTAATAGCCTCTATGCCGGACATCAACATTGATAGAATTTTGTCTGTCTTCTTTTTATCAACAGACAATCCTTGCTCCGCTTCATCAAAACATACTACAGTACCACAAAACCCAGCATGTTTTATAAACTGAAAAAGAGAAAGCATTGCCCTTTTGGCATAAAGATTGTTGGATCCCTTATCTAATTTGGGAATTCCGAGTTCTTTGGATAAATCCTTATCATTAAAAACGCCGCCAAGCCAATCACAACACATTTCAAAAACTGTTTCATTTTCTTCAATTTTAGCAATTAACGCCTTTTTCATTACCTTGCCGAATATATTTAATTTATAATCAATTTTGTCTATGCCTTTGATCCAGTCCCCAAGTATGATATCCCTCAGTTCTTGTTCCTCCACCTGACTTTTAACTTTGTTTATTGCTCCCTCAATTAAAGAATTAACACCATAACCCGTTGAATTAGGCGTCCGAAGTTCTCTCGTTATTTCACTGTATACAATTAAACTTTTAGTAAAATCCACGTCTTTGTTCAGCGTAACCTCTGAAGTGACGCAATCCATTTCCCTTGACATTTCCATAAGCTGCCGCAGAAAATGGGTTTTACCGGAACCAAATGGTCCTACTATGAATTTTTCAGAAGAGGTACCCCTCTTGAACTGTCCGCATAGATATTTTTGTTTAATCCTTGAATAGGCATCTTCATAGCCAACTCCAAATAAACTGCAACCATCCTCAGGCGCAGTACCATAAGATGCCATACGTTCGAGCATGTTAATAAAATCATCCCTTGATAAATCCATTTTATATTACAACCTTTCTAAAGCAATATTCGAAAGTGTTTTCATCAATTTCCTTTTATATCCGGAACCCACATTGGATTTTAATATTTCTTGGCCCTTTGATAACATTATTGATTCCAGATTTGAAACACTACCCCCTATTTTTTTCACTATATTTACATATAAATTGGCCGCCCTTTCCAGAAAGTCTTCCGGGTCATCGGCTGAGTTAATAAATTCTACCGGTATTAACGGCCATCTCCATGCCGGCCTGTGAAGTCCATCCCTGACAATATTTATTCTTTGCCCAAGTGCTTGATAATACATGTTACAATTTTCTAAAAAGCCCGGAAGTACTGCAAAAATAACTACTGCCCCCATTATTAGTCCGTTTGAACATCCGTCGATCATTCTACGTATCAGATTTGCTGCTTCTTTATATTTCCTTGAAGGTGCTCGTGAACTATGAACTAAGGTTTTTTCATTTTCATCAAAAAGAAGCAATGTTCCTGTTGTCCCAAGATGGTACAAAGCTCCCAAGGCTGTTTTTAAAATAAATTCGGAGTTCCTTTTTGTTAGGTTGCCTTTTATCCCCATAAGACCATTATCTCTTAATGATACCACTGATACCTTGTGACCCAGTAGATATTGTTTTAATAATTCCCAGGCCTTATTATCCAAACTGTTTTTTTGTGTTGCATAAATCATGGCATTTACAAAACCGGGACATGGCAAATATTCTCCCTTTAATTTTTCAATGTTGGGAGTAATATCATATTCACCCAAAGCAGCAAGTATTTCCGGCAAGGAACGAATTATTTGATTGCCTGATCTTATTTCCATGTTCTGAAGTATGTATTCCGTAACTAATTTCCAGTCTGTAAAACTTATGGCTTGGGACAAATCCGTGCTCGCTACTACCATACCCCTACTAAAAGCCAACTCACGCAACATATTCAGAATATGTGATTTACCTGAACCATAGACCCCTTCATAAAATTTGCATGTTGCACCACCACAGGATACTATATCTTCAATTATTTCTTCCTCAAAATACTTTAAATATCCGTCGGTACCTACATCAACTAAATGAGAAGCATCTTGAGGGGCAGTACCGAATGAAGCTATTTGCTCAAGAGCATTTACTAAAATTTCATTAGTCTCAAATGAGTCCATTATGCTTCGGTGCCCCCTTTATATGCATAGGCATAACACATCACCTTGTATTCCTCATTTGCATTAATGCCATTAACAATAAAGCCCTTGCCTTTTGATGTTTCTTGCATACTTCCGGTTTGAAGGACAATTTTCTTGTTGTCGGGTATTTCGGAACCCCACATTCTGTACATATCCATGTTATACAGGAAATTCCAAAGGGGAAATTCAAGATATTTGTTGATTTTGCCGGTGATTTTTTTACTTTCAAGATGTTTTCTGATCAGTGCAATTCTAAATTCTTTATAAAGGTCATGTATTGGAAGTATTTTCGGATCCCCTGTACTATTTAAACGAAATATCCCTTGTGTATACGCTTCCCAAAATAATTCAACCAACTGTTCTTTGGGAATAATAGCATCATTTAGCATACTATCCGCTTTTTCCTCAAGCTCAATAAAGTCTTCTTTACTATTTATGTTTGACCATTTAATAACCACCTCGCCGTTATATAAAATCCTACACTTAGCAAATTCCGGTTTTGTATTTAGTTGAAATTTGTTTATGCGCCATCCCCCACTATATTCCCGCACTATCTTTCCTTGATTGATCATTTCTTTTATATAACCGGTTTCATGTTTCTTAAAGTCTTTAACTTTTTC
Organism: Clostridiales bacterium; assembly: GCA_012800145.1. Taxonomy (GTDB): domain Bacteria; phylum Bacillota; class Clostridia; order Peptostreptococcales; family Natronincolaceae; genus JAAZJW01. The sequence continues at coordinate 7,760 of JAAZJW010000051.1, forward strand.
GATTTTTATTTTATTGATAAATTCTTGGCAAGATAATTTATGTTTTTCTATTTCGCTACCCAAAATATCAATTTCAGGAATCCTTGAAATAGCCTTTTCCAATTTTTCTATTGCATCACTATCCGTTGACTTGATTTTTTTAAAATCATTAGTAAATCTCCAAAGACTTCTGAATGATTTAAGATATTCATTTATACGTTCTTTTTCGTCCAATACAGTACTGTTTTCATCCATGGCAATTTACTCCTTTCTATATCTTTTTATTATTTCTACATAATATTTCAAAATCCTTTCAAATTTATTACTATTCTGCAATTATTGCCAAAATATCAAAGGGATGCTTTGCTCAATGGTGAGCAAAGCATCCCTAGTTCCGAAATCACCAAGTCTGATTCAAATGAACGGTGCCAGGCACCGATGATCCCATTCGTTGGCTGGATCCTAAAGTTTCTGGTTATCATTAATGCCCTGGTAAATAATTAAATTGCATTCAGTCCCTAAGGTATTATAAAGATATGGCAAATAATATATATTTTTATCAATTGCGCCATTATTTTTTATTAAATAATCGAAATATAATTGAATAATTCTACCACCTATCCTATAGGAAACAGTTCTGAAGGAATTTAAGTAAGCCGGAAACAACCAAGCAGAATTGTCAATTAACAAATTAAACAATCCCGGCGCAAAAAGATTACACAAATGAGCTAAATAGGCCCCATGAAAATGACCATAAACAATGGACCATTAGCAAAATGCTAATATCGGGTAATGCTTTGATAAACGCCCTGCGGGACCCAACCGACTGTTTTAATACATGTTTTGTTTCAAGACCCACATTTGGCAGCAGCTTTGGCAACAAATTATTCATTTACACATTTACCTACTCCTATGCAATATAATGTATATATTATATAGGTATCCCTTCCCTATTTCAACAACATACAGGTAATATTCCGATTTTTCTGCCTATATCCCTGTTATATGAATAATTATTGCCCAAAAGCCGCTCAAAACTGAATATAAGGAATTGACTATTTTTCTGTTTTATCCGTTACAACTTAAAATTCAGTTTCAAAATCTATATATGTTTGGGTTGCTTCCTTGATCAAATTATCTTGCCATTCGAAAAGGCTGGGCTCATCTGACTCATAATACTTATCAAATACCTTATATAAATACCTGTATTTGATATTTTTATTTATAATGATTTTTAATGCTCCGGTATCTAAAGAAATAATTTTCATCCCATCCACTATTTCATCCCCATTGCCGTAATATTGCATATATTTTCGGCCCCGAAAATCTGCCATAACATTTTTGTGTAAATACGTGCTAATAAACAAGGTATAGTCGAAAGGATTATTTGATTTCAATAAAAATTCGCCCAAATGCCGCGATACCGGCTCCATTTCCATCCTTCTTTGACTAGTACCTTCAGATAGGGTAGCCTCTATCAGCAACGAATGTTTGGGAAAATCCCGACAAGCACTGTATTCATAAATGATATCAGCGCTTCCTCCAGTTGCATGAGCCTTAGGCAATAAATTCGGTTCAAGTGATAATTTCATATATTCTA
>JAAZJW010000052.1 GCA_012800145.1 Clostridiales bacterium
AAGTCCGATGGTGTAGTTATTATTCAAAATGACAGTATAAATGGTGTTTGCAGGAAATTTGTTATTTTTATTATAGAATAATCTAGAAAATAATGTTAAAATTAATATTAACAACAGTAGGATGGGTTTTAATTGTGGCTAATAGTTTGTAAGGAGGGCAAAACTTTTGAAAAGAACACTGGTTGAAGAAACTCAATTATTTGAGGCTATTAAAATGATAGCTCCGGGCACAAGCCTGAGGGAAGGCTTGGAGAATGTATTAAAAGCCATGACCGGAGCACTTATAATTATTGGTTATAGTGAAGAGATAAAAGGCATGGTAGACGGCGGTTTTGCCATAAATGTAGATTTTTCCCCGGCCTATCTTTATGAATTATGCAAAATGGACGGGGCTATTATTCTGAGCGGTGATTGTAAGAGAATTCTTTATGCCAACACTCATATAATGACAGATGCATCAATTCAATCTATGGAAACAGGAACACGGCACAGAACGGCGGAGAGGGTAGCGAAACTGACGGGGCAGGCGGTTATTTCAATTTCACAGAAACGCCATATCATAACCTTATATAGGGGACACAGCAAATACATTGTTCAGGATACCAATAAAATTTTGACTAAGGCTAATCAGGCTATTCAGACACTGGAAAAGTATAAATCGGTACTTGATCAGGCTACAATAAACCTAAGTGCTTTAGAATTTGAAAACTTGGTTACTGTGTATGATGTGGCCACAGTAATACAGAGAACAGAGATGGTTATAAAGATAGTCCATGAAATAGAAAAATATATCTATGAATTAGGCAGTGAAGGCAGATTGGTAAACATGCAGATGGAAGAGCTGATGGCAAACGTCATCGAAGACGGTAAATGTGTGATTATGGACTATAATATGAACCCCGATGCCGAGGAGGATGAGGTGCAGGAAATATTGCGTGGTTTATCTTCAGAAGAGTTGCTGGATCTATCCCTGATATCAAAGGTGTTGGGATACGGTACCGGCATGAATGCACTGGATACCACGGTATCCACAAAGGGATACAGAATATTAAATAAAATACCAAGGCTTCCCCTGGCGGTGATTGAAAACCTGCTAAAGGAATTTCCCAGTTTCCAGAAAATACTTCAGGCCACTACGGAACAGTTGGATGAGGTCGAGGGTATCGGTGAAGTCAGGGCCAGGGCAATCAAAGACGGGTTAAGGAGGTTGCAGGAACAGGTACTCCTGGACAGACATATATAGGCCGGGGTGGATTTTTAGTCTCTCACCTTTTTTTGATGTCCCGCGAAAATGCTATGAAAATTGGCCCATAAAAATGTTTGACAATTAATAGCCACTATGATAAAATGTTTGTTTTAATTGACATATTCCTATATCTGGGGTATAATATGTATTATAGCAATTCATCATATTGGGGAGGAACGAATCATGTTTAATATTGGAGAGAAAATTGTCTATCCCATGCATGGTGCAGGTGTGATAGAATCCATTGAGGAAAGGGAGATACTGGGCGAAAAAAGGAAATACTATATAATGAAGATGCCCATCGGTAACATGCAGGTAATGATTCCCTTAGACCAAATGGAGGATATAGGGATTAGAAAAGTTATTGACTTTAAAGAAATTGAAAATGTACTGGATGTGTTGGCCTCGGAGACAACCAAAATGCATAAGAATTGGAACCGTAGGTACAGGGCTAACATGGAACTGATTAAGACAGGGGATATTTACGAAATAGCGGAGGTAGTAAGGAATCTGACCCTGAGGGACAAGGAAAAAGGCTTATCTACAGGTGAAAGGAAAATGCTGAGCAACGCAAGACAAATTCTGATAAGCGAGATTGTGCTTGTGGCAGATATATCCGAAGAAGAAGCAATAGAGCTTGTTGAAGAAGTTATTTTAAAACAAGCTGAACCGACTGTACCAGATGCAGTTTTATAAAATTGTGTCTGGACATTTTTATCTAGCCCGGATAATAACAAAGAAACCTGTAAATAGGTTTTAAAAACAAAAAAACTGGGCATAATGGATGGATAGGAGGTGGTTCAAGTGATAAACAAAATTATTCGGGGGATTTTGACGATCTTTGGGGCTGTATTGGGTGCTGCATTATACATGTACGTCGTAAATGATATGAACGTAGTAAATATCGCAGGAGATTTCAGAAATTATGTGATAGGAATTATAATATCGTCATTAACAAGTGGAGTCATGTTATTTATAATATCACCCTGGTTGATTAATCAGGGCAGGGAAAGTGCTAATAAGATAGAAAAGGAACTTTCCAAGGTGCCTACCGTGGACATTGTTTTAGGTTCGGTGGGGTTAATAATCGGACTCATAATTTCTTATTTAGTTACAAATCTAATTACTAATATTATGCCGTTTCCCTTACTCGGATTTATTGTATCCGTACTGATTTATATATTCATGAGTTATCTCGGAATCAAGATTGCTACAAAAAAAACCGGGGAACTTTCAGGCACACAAGATGTTTTGAAGAAGGGTATATTCAGGGAACGCGGCTCTAAAAAGGATATCCAAGGTTCTGCCAAGGTACTGGATACCAGTGTCATTATAGACGGGCGTATTGCCGATATCTGCAGAACGGGATTTATAGAGGGTCCTTTAATCATTCCGGGTTTCGTATTGGAAGAATTGAGACACATAGCGGATTCTTCAGATGTATTAAAACGTAATCGCGGGAGAAGAGGTCTCGATATTTTAAATACGATTCAAAAAGAATTGGATATCGAAGTGAAGATACATGAAAAGGATTTTTCGGATATTGCAGAAGTGGATTCCAAACTGTTAAAACTGGCTCAGGTATTGGATGGCAAAGTTGTTACCAATGATTATAACCTGAATAAGGTAGCCGAGTTTCAGGGTGTGCCGGTACTCAATATCAATGAGTTGGCCAATGCTGTCAAACCCGTGGTGTTACCCGGAGAAGAAATGCTTGTGCAGATAGTGAAGGATGGAAAGGAAACAGGCCAAGGCTTAGCTTATTTGGATGACGGTACTATGATTGTTGTAGAAGGCGGAAAGAGGTACATAGGCCAAACCATAGATGTTTTGGTAACAAGCGTTTTACAGACAGCCGCAGGACGTATGATTTTCGCGAAGCCAAAGGCAATGGTAGACAGAACTGCATAGTTATATACAGGTTTATGCCGATATAATATATAAATATTTTATAAAAAATTCTTCTGATTGTGATCCTCCCGACATAATAAGCTGGATTTCAAAGAATCTCCCTGCTGAACAGCAGGGGATTTTTTTATGGCCTGTAGATATAAGATAGGGGCAGACCTACGTCAGGCTGTGTGAAAAAGCACCTTTCTCGCTTTTTGTCATTGCTATGAAAGCCCCACATTTTTGTCATCCTGAGACGAACAGGATTAGCTTGACCCGCGAAGGATCTATATTTTACAATAATGCTTTCGTTTATCGTAGTGTGGGTAACACGTGCAAATT
>JAAZJW010000053.1 GCA_012800145.1 Clostridiales bacterium
GACCAGGTGCTGTGGGGTGTATCCGAAGAAAAATCATCCTCCACCCCCCTGATATAGGGAAGCTTGTTCAACCAAATATTTTCGCTGTCCTCTGTATGCCCCCCACTATCGGAATGATAATAAGGCTCTATCAGTTTATTGTCATAAGTTATGACAGTATGCCTTGTTTCATCAACCGCTTTATTCGTATTAGGATGTTCCCCGCTATAGCCCTTGTATACCTGTGAATATGTAGTCGTACATAAATTAAAATCAAATCGTTTATATTTGTTGAAATTGGTAACGGCAAATCCCCTAGCAGCTATGGCTTGTGCTTTTAAGGCCTCCATCGGCCAGGACGCGGGCATTTCCGCCGGAATAACTCCATATAGATACTCTTCCAGGGGCAACTTGTTGATTATAGTCATATCGCTATTAGGCAGCCTTTTGGCAGTAATACCGCCTCTATAGCTGGTTCCCCCCACACTTACCACCGGATCATCTCTACCGACTTTCCTGCTCATAAAATAGACCTCACAGGACGAATCGTATATAAATATAATATTATTTTTTTCGTCGACAACCTGAACCCTGGTACCGGACGGTTTTATTATCCCGGTTTCATAACGGCAGTCTAAATTTATGTTTCGTGCTTCTTCCTTGGCTTCAAATTCATTTGCATATGGACCTGCATAAATCCTCCATTCATCTTCATAACATAAATATGCCTGAATATCCCTCACATCAATTGAATTCAAAAATTTGTGCGCCTCGATATAGTTTGCAAAATTTTGTCCTATCTGAATATGATAGGCACCCCCCACGCCGGGTAAATTATTAGATCTATTTGCAGACACCACATATTTTTCGGGGTTTAAACCTTTGTCTATGTAAAATTCATCTTTTCTCAAGGTAATTTTATTTACATTCAGATCAAACAGGCTTATGAATTTGTCCTCGCTAAATATCCCAGCCTCAAACGTTGTATTACTTTCCAGCAAAAGTTCAGATTTTTCCGTTTTATCGAAAAATAACCCTATTTTTATATAATAAGGCAATACATGTTTATCATGTGAGTATGTGCTGATTATATTCACGGCAAACGTTAAAAGAAACAATAATAAAAATGTTATAACCTTCGTCTTTTTCATTTTTTACCCTCCATAGCTCAAAATCAGGTGCCCCTGTACCTAAGAAAAATAAAAACCGGTCCACCGATTACCCGGATTTTTTAGGAATTTATATGTTTTTATTCATCAATTATTCATCCTGTTCATTCATAAATTTTAGGAACCCCGGTTCCTGATTTTCTACCCCTATATTATAAGGTATATTAAAATATTCATATGCCTTTTTTGTGGCCATCCTTCCCCTTGATGTTCGGTTGATAAAGCCTATTTGCAGTAGGTAAGGCTCATATACATCCTCTATTGTGTCTCTTTCTTCACCTGTTGAGGCTGCCAAGGTGTCCAAACCTACCGGACCGCCCCCGAAGTTGTTTATTATGGTTTCGATCACTTTTTTATCAACATTGTCCAGGCCTAAAAAATCTACCTCGAGTAGATCCAGAGCCTCTTTTGCAATACCCATAGTGATACGCCCGTCACCCTTAACCTGTACAAAATCCCTCACCCTTTTTAGGAGTCTGTTGGCTACACGTGGTGTGCCCCTTGACCTCCTAGCAATTTCAATCGAGGTTTCATTGTCTATATAAACATTTAAAATGGACGCAGAACGTTTTATAATATCCTTCAACTGATCCACGCTATACAACCCCAGCCTTGTGATTACGCCGAACCTATCCCTAAGGGGGGAAGTTAATAACCCTGCTCTTGTAGTTGCTCCAATCAATGTAAACCTTGATAGGTCCAGTCTGATGGACCTTGCACTGGGTCCTTTACCTATAATAATGTCCAGGGCAAAATCCTCCATGGCAGGATAAAGCAGTTCTTCCACTGTCCTATTGAGCCTATGAATTTCGTCTATAAATAAAACATCATTCTCCGATAAATTAGTTAAAATAGCAGCCAGATCCCCGGGTCTTTCTATTGCCGGCCCCGATGTAGTCTTAATATTTACATTCATTTCATTGGCTATAATGTTGGATAAGGTCGTTTTGCCCAGGCCGGGGGGCCCATAAAATAAAACATGGTCTAAGGCCTCTTTTCTTTGTTTTGCGGCCTTTATAAATATTCTTAGTTTTTCTTTTACCTTTTCTTGCCCTATATAATCCTTTAGAAATTTCGGACGCAACCCACCCTCAATTTCCCTATCCTCAGATTTCAGTGAGCCTGTTATAATTCTTCCCTCGGATTCCGTTATCATGTCTTTTTCCACCCCCTATTTTGCCAAAGATTTTAATGCATTCTTTAAAATATCTTCTATGGTTGAATCCTCATGCTTTACAGACCGAACCGCTTTTTCTGCTTCAAGCCTGCTATAACCTAGATCTACGAGAGCCCCTACAGCCTCGTCATCTGTATCCCCTTCATCATGCAGTACATAATCGTGTTCAATACCGATTTCGTCTATTTTATCTTTTAACTCCAATATCATTCTTTCGGCAGTTTTTTTGCCTACCCCGGGTGCCTTGGATATTGACTTTATGTCTTTGCCCAGTATATATGACCCCAATTTACTTGGTGTATGGGTAGACAAAATTGCACTAGCAACCCGCGGCCCTATTTTGGAGACAGAAATTAATAATTGAAACATTGATAATTCCTCCATGGAGGTAAAACCGTACAGGCTTAATTCGTCTTCCCGAACTATCAGATGGGTGTAGATAACAGCGCTCTCACCCTTTATAACCTGGGAAATGCTGTTTGTAGTGCTATTAATACCATAGCCTATTCCATTTGCTTCTATTATTATTTTGTCTTCAGTAATATCAGCAACAATCCCCTTTATGTACTCAAACATTAACAATCCTCCAAAGCCTATTTTATTTTAAATATGTTTTTAAAGTTCCCCGTGTGTGCATGACAAATCGCTACAGCCAGTGCATCTGCGGCATCGTCCGGCCTGGGTATTTCGGAAAGATTCAGCAACATCTTTACCATCTGTTGCACTTGCACCTTGTCAGCTCTTCCATAACCTACTATACCTTGTTTCACCTGCAAAGGCGTATATTCAAATATTTCTTTATTATTGTTAGCTGCAGCCAATATGGCCACTCCCCTTGCTTGACCTACCAGCAATGCAGTTTTGACATTAGTATTAAAAAATAATTCTTCTATGGCCATAACCTTTGGATTATATTCAATTATGAGTCCGTTCAATTCATCATATATTTTTTTTAACCTCATGGGCGTAGACATTGAGCTCGGTGTTGTAATACTCCCATAACTTATAGTTTTAAAATGGTTACCTTCATAGTGTATTATACCATACCCCATTATTGCAAGTCCCGGATCAATCCCCAATATAATCATACCTGTATTCCACCTATCATTTGTTTGTATTTTCATTATAATTATATAAAATTTGCTAATTTTTAGTTTAGCACAATACTATTCAAAATGCTAATTTTAAAAATTGTACGCCACAACGGAAATCTATTTTTTATTGGATTGGTCCATTACTTTACAAGCATGGAAACCTGAAATCTAACAAAAATAAAAAAACAGCCCCCCATTCATATGGTTGACTGCTATATGCCCCAAACTATAATTTTAACTGCTATAGTCTTCTAATAATTGATTGACCTCTGTTCTGGTATTTACAAGAATGCCTTTCTGTAATTTTTCCTGGTCCAAAATTGGTAAAATATTAACAGGAATGTCTGTCTGCATTACTAATTCCTTATTGCCATCTTCATCATATTTATATATGGCAATACAACCCTTATTTACAGAAACCAGGTAATGATTTGGACAAACCTTATTTACTTGTTTTAGTAAAGCAACTCTTTCCTTTGTAAAACTTTCTATTTCCCAATCTAATTGATTTTCTATTAGGTATTCCTCGAGTCCATCCTTATTTAGACCCACCAATTCAAATGCAGGCCTTTGCACCTCTTCTATAATGTCTTCACATTGTGTATATAAAGTCTTGTATACCAGCTGTGTTTCATAACTAATAGTATCATTATAATTTGTAACTCCTATTTCATTATTTTTATCAATATTATATGAGCTGTCTTCTTGTGCTCTTATCAGGGCCTGTAATAATTCTTGTTCTTTCTGCCTTTCAAATTTTTCTTCCGCCATCTGACCGGAATATCTATAATAAGCAGCAACAAAGCCTATAGAACCGAAAACGAGTGCTAACATCAGAAAGCTGATTATTAACGGCAGTACCCTTCTCCTTCTCATAAAACAAACCTCCTAACATATCTAGAATGTTATTTTAACCATTCTTTTGAAATTTATACATTTTGAAGGTTTGCTGTTGATTTTGCCCTAGTCCTTGGATATATCTTCCCTGTTTTCATCTTTGTCAACTAACTGCTTTTGTCCCATTTCTACCAATTTCCTTGTCATATTTCCCCCGACTTCACCACCCATTCTGACTAAATCATATACCGAAGCAGTACTATTTCCTATAACTTCTTCTGCAACACCAAGATCCCTGGCTATTTCAATCCGCATTTCATTCAGTGCTTTTGCTGCATTGGGATCTAACGGTCCTTTTTTACTCAAGTTAAACCACCCCTTCTAATGTCTGATTAGTTTTATTCTTTGCAGAATGTTTATTTTAAATACCATCAATTGATAAAAGCGCTTTCGGACAAACAGAGGACAAACAGGGGGATGGCAGACTGTGTGAAAAATGTCATCCTGAACGAAGCGAAGGATCTCAAATGGCCTGAAAACAAGATTCTTCGCTACGCTCAGAATTTATACGTGTTACCCACACCACGATAAACGAAAGCATTATTGTAAAATATAGATCCTTCGCGGGTCAAGCTAATCCTGTTCGTCTCAGGATGACAAAAATGTGGGGC
>JAAZJW010000004.1 GCA_012800145.1 Clostridiales bacterium
CATAAGCCCAGCAGTTTAAAGGAATATATAGATTCCTCAAAGATTGTAATCACCGCGGGGGGCAGTACCGTATACGAAGTGATTTCACAAAGGAGTATACCCGTTATATTTAGTATAGTCGATAACCAGGATTTGATGTGTGGGGCTCTGCAGGAAATGGGTGTGGAATATCTGGGGAAATACCCAAACATTGATTATTCAAAATTAAGGGGATTGTTAGAAAAATTAGAACAAGATGGCACGTTTGATGAAAAGATATTTGACATAACAAATAATGAGGGTGCAAAAATAGTTGCAAATACAATAATTGAGCAGATTTTATAATTTGCTAAGGTGCTGTGTATGGGTACGGGATTATCAATAAAATAATCAAAATATTTTACATTATCCCCAAGTTTGCATGAATTATGTTGCAGTTAACTGGGATTGCTTTTAACGATCAGTCACTTCATCATGAAAGGAAATGATACCTATGGTTACCCAAACAGGAATTTTTAATCTTTGTTTAAAATCATCGGTGCCAGGCACAAAGTTATCATCAAAAGATCCCATAATTATGACCTATGGGGGAACGCATAAAAATTATAGATTTATTTCGTGGTCAAAGCATATATCATACTTTATATGATTAGGAGGAAAGGAGTACTTGATGGATAGTAATTGTTCTGAAATACCATGTGGGTTATATGTAACAAATAATACACATACAAAAGAAAAATGGGATGAATTAATGGATTATTTAAAAACAAACAGATTCTTCTTTAATGAGGAACTAGATATATTTCAGCATTTTATATCTGGATTACCAACTGTTGAAATTATTGAGGGAACTATTTTTTATAGAGCAAGAAAAGGTAAATATTATAACATTAGAGACCTAAAACCGCCAGATGCATGCAAGTGTAATCATGGCAGACTAAATCCTAAGGGAATTCAATATTTGTATCTAGCAAATTCGGAATTTACCGCAATTTCGGAAGTTAGACCCTGGATAGGGTCGGAAATTACGGTTGCAAAATTTGTTCCTGTTAAGAAATTGAAGGTTTTGGATTTTACATATAATAGTGAAGATATCTACCCTAATAATTATAGAAAGGTTATTGATAATAATTTTTCCAGGCCAATGACTTTGGAGGATTCCCATATAGGTTATTTACCAACCCAAGCAATAGCAGAATATATTAGGATTAATGGTTATGATGGGGTAAAATATAGCAGTTCTATATCTGAAGGAGGGTATAATGTTGCTATTTTTGATTCTAGTGATATGAAGGGGTTAGAAATTAGTGGAATTGTAACAGTAACAAATGTTAAGTATTCATACGTTCATATTAATAATTAGATGGGTACAAAAAGAATAAAATATTGTTGGTGGTTAGAAAGGATTTTTGTTGAGGGGGGGGACAAAATGCAAATATGGAGCATTGGAACTGCTTTAAGAAATCCCAAAAGGATACCGGGGTTTTTAAACATACTAAACAATTTTTCAAATAGTATTTGGGACACTCAAACCCAACTGGATTATTATATTGAGTTAATACGCCAAGGTGAGGTGACAGGTGCCAATTTTAATGCTCATCAACTAAATGTTTCTCAAGATACAGCGAGGAATTTAATGTATGATAGGTACAAGGATGCGCCTATCAGAGGAAGAGTATTAGGTAGCTTGTTTGACAAATTAGGGTTTATAGATTTAAGCCAAGGCAGGCTTGTTTTGACTACTAGGGGAAATGGAATAATAAATGGAACAGTATTGCTTAGTGATGCGCTAATCAATGGTCTTATGGAATGGCAGTATATTAATTCACAATCCCAATGGTGCAACAGTGTTAATGGATTACCTATTTCTCAGGATTTTAGTCCTTTTGTTGCCACGTTATATTTGATTGGCAGGGTTAATTATGTTAGTAGGAACAATACCGGTATTACATATAAAGAATTTAACTATTTTGCCAAAACCCTAGATAATTATGGTTTGGTAGATATTTTTGCGCATTATATTATTAATTCACGCATTAATCAGAATTATGCAGCAGGTTTCATTCGATATGTGGATGATAATTTTATTAACATTCGGAATGCTACTGATTATATTGATAATGATATAAAATATTTTTGTGAATCTACATTGATACAATCTGGTTATATCGGGAATGGCCCAAATTGCAATTTTGCAAATTTAAATTACAACAATATAAATCAAATAAGAAACATAGTAAATAATTGTATGCCTGGTGCCTTGCCAATTTAGATTAAATGATTTGAACCTGGGGTTGCTTTGATTATTTTTTATGGTTTTAAAAACCATATTAAATAGGATAATTAAAAACATAAAATATTCCTGTAATTTTGAAGGTCAAAAGGAATAACAAAAAAACATAGTCCGGCGGTTAAATCAAGTCTAAAAATTTGATTTGATCGCCGGATTTGTTGTGTCAATTATCAAAGACTTGGTTTTCACACATTAACTAATTTTGATATCCATGAAGCAATTAGCATCCGAAAAGTCCTAAAATATGGGACAAATAATACCTAAAATATGATATAATGTATACAAAACAATGGGTTTGTGGCAAGGAGGAAATACAGTGGACAATTTAAATGTGACAGAAATTGCTGATGAATTATCTATTTCCAGATCCTATTTATACAAAATAATAAAAGACAGAAATATAGAGATTGAGAAAACCAAGGTGGGTAGATACATATGGAATACCAGGGTTGTTAATGAAATCAGAGAGGCACTTGGCATTTATAAACATAGGAACATGGAAAAAGCAGAAGACATAGAACAAAAATATCTTAATGATCTGATAAATAAATATCAATTAAAAATGCTTTCAATAAACAACAGAAGGTATTTAGGAAATAAATATTCATTGAGAGCATTTATAAGAGATACTGTGGATAATAATTGCAACAACATAAATATTGTGGTTGACATATTTAGTGGAACCGGAGCAGTTGCTGATATCTTTAAAGATAAAATGATAATTACAAATGATTTGCTATACAGCAATTATATAAGTAATTATGCATGGTTTGCACCTGTCGGCTATTCAAAGCGCAAAATTATAGATTATATAATTGAATTTAACAGAATAAGAACCTCAGAAAATAATTACATGAGAACAAATTTTGCAGACACTTTTTTCTCTGCAGATGACTGTAGTAAAATTGGTTATATAAGGGAAAGTATTGGAATAGAACGTATAAAAAATAAAATCAATTTTAAGGAATTTGCAATATTAGTTACGTCTCTTTTGTACGGAATGGACAGGATTGCTAATACCGTAGGACATTATGATGCCTACAGAAAAAATGCTAAATTCGATAAAGAACTTGTTATACCTTTATTGTTGCCCGATGATAAATTAAATGAAAACAATAAATGTTACAATAGGGATGCAAATGTTTTAATAGAAGAAATAGAATGTGATTTATTATATTTAGACCCGCCTTACAATTCTAGGCAATATAGCGATGTGTATCATTTATTGGAGAATGTTGCAAGTTGGGAGAAGCCACCTGTGTTTGGTATAGCGAGAAAAATGGATAGGCAACATATTAAAAGTGATTATTGTACAATGAATGCTACTGGGGCATTCGAAGATTTAATAAAAAAATCAAAAGCCAGATATATTTTGTTATCTTATAACAATATGGGTGATAAGGGGGACGAAAGGTCCAATGCAAAAATCGGCGATGATGAGATATTGCGAATTCTTAATGATAAAGGAAAAGTAACTATATTTGAAAAACAATATAAAAGTTATTCTGCGGGGAAATCCGATATAATTGGCAACACTGAAAGGCTTTTTTTATGTGAAACATATGATGGAATAAAAAGAAAAATAAACATAGCTTGTCCATTTAATTACACCGGGGGCAAATATAAACTATTACCTCAAATCAAACCGTTATTGCCCAGTGCCGGTTGTTTTTTAGATTTGTTTGCCGGCGGCTGCAATGTCGGAATTAATTCGGATGCTACAAAAATTATATTTAATGATATAAATGATAAAATTATCGGTTTATTAAATTATTTTAAAAATACTGATACAAAATTAGTTTTAGAAAAAATCGATAAGATTGTTAAAAGCTATGGATTATCAAGGACGGATATCTACGGGTATGAATATTATCGGTGTAATAGCAGTCGAGGATTAGCCGGCTATAATAAAGATAAATTCCTAAGGCTAAGAAAGGACTATAACAATAAATTAAAAAAAGGAATTAATGACTGGATAATGCTATATGTACTTATTGTATTTTCTTTTAACAATCAAATACGCTTTAACCTGAGGGGGGAATTTAATTTGCCGGTGGGAAAACGTGATTTTAATTCCAGTATGAGAAATAAACTTACCTTGTTTTGTGATGCCCTGAAAATGCGGAATATACGTTTTCAGGTTAAGGATTTTAGAAAAGTAGATTTGAGTATTCTTCCCTCGGACACGTTTATTTATTGTGATCCACCGTATTTAATTGCCACTGCAACATACAACGAATCAGGATTATGGACAGAAAAGGATGAAAAGGATTTACTAGGTTTTCTAGATAAGGCCAGTCAGGAGGGATTTAAATTTGCATTATCCAATGTTTTATCATCAAAGAATATGGAAGATAATATTTTGAAATCATGGGTGCTAGAAAACAATTACAACATAAACAGATTGTCAAAAAGTTATTCTAACAGCAATTATCAAAGGAAAAACAGGGATTCATATTCAGACGAGGTCCTTATTACGAATTACTAGGGGGATGATTTAATTGCAAATATTAAATATTCCATATCAAAGTTTTTGTTGGGTTATTGGGACAACAAGCTTTAGAACAGCGAAACTTAATTTAAAAATCGAAGAACAGCTAATTTTGCTTAGCGAATTTCATGAAAAATATCTACATAAATTCGATACATGGGCATGGAATAAGGAATCCCAGGCTTTATATTATGATTTTATGAAGAAAAATGGGTTTATATATGGGGAAGCTAAAAGAAAGGACAAGGATGCTAGGGAAAAAACATCCGGATTGGTAGATATAGGTTTAATAAATGATGATAGAACATTGACCGAAGCAGGGAATGAACTGCTTAATATAGCCAGACAAGGTGATTTCAGGGAAGATAATTATTTTAATATTGATAAAGATAGTTATGTATATTTAAAGCAGCTATTAAAAACTTCTATAAAGGTTGGCGCGTTTACTGTAAGGCCTTATCTTGTCCTGGCAAAGGTGTTAACAGAATTGGAATACCTAACTTATGATGAATTTACATATATTCTACCACTAACTGTAGACAACAAAAGTACCCGGAGTATAATTAATAGAATAAGGGATTACAGGATGGGAAAAGCAACCCTGGAGGATATCATTTATGAAGACCTGATGGATATGGAAAATTATCGGTTGGCATATAAAACATTTATGAGCAATCGTCTTTCTGAAGAACTTATATGTCTGGTAGGAATGAATCGAAAAAGTAGGAACTATGATAGACCTTATTGTAATCTACTTGTAGAGTTAATCAGGGTTTTTCATCATGGTGAGGAAGAAAGGGCCTATGACCTGTTTTTAGCTGCTAAAAAAATAAGTCACAAACCCGGTATGCTATGGAGAAATGTGATTTTTACAACTTCAGTTGCCGGCAACATTAGAAAAAATGGGATTAAAACCGTGCGGGAGGATTGTATTTTCAAAAAAACCAAGTCAGAAAGAGAAATAAAGACAACATTTTATAAATACATGCATGTTTTTAAAGCCATGGCAACATTAGCAGATTATTTTGACCTCAACAGAAGATATTTTAATCTTACCGACACATTAATTTTCGAGGATAACATTGTTAAATTTGATTTAATACCAAGGTATTTTTTCAAGGAATGCATTGAAAAGGTATATAAAGAGGGTTTTACAGAAAATGTGTATTTAAAAGATTCGGTTCCTACGGAACAAATTTCTTCTCATTTAATATTTAATGAAAAAATAATTTATTCGAAGATTAGTAAGGACCTGGGCATAATTATTAAAACCCCTGAACAGGCTACAACATTTATAAGAGATGAAAGATACAGAAGGTTTAATAGACTCATTGATAGCAAATTTAGTGATAAAGTTTTATTGGAATTGTTAAGTTGTTTTGAGACGAGGGATGATGCCAGAATAGAGGAACTTGTTACAGATGAGGCTAATATACCTACAATTTTTGAGTACATTACAGGGATTATATGGTACAAAGTAAGTGAAAGACAAGGAAATATTCTAGAATATATGAAATTATC
>JAAZJW010000054.1 GCA_012800145.1 Clostridiales bacterium
GCAGACGGATTTGTGAGGGGGCTGGTTTGCTTTTACTATATCGGACTGGAAGGTATATCAATACTAGAAAATGCGGCCGAGATTGGGGTGTTGATACCGGAAAAACTGAAAGATATATTAATACAACTGAAAGATGGCGAATAATCAAAAGGCAGGGCTTGGGTTCCTGCCTTTTTTATTTTTTTGTAAAACTTTTTAAAATCTTTTTTATGCCATTTCTGCCCAAACCCGCTATACCTTCAAATTCCAATGTTTAGAGGACATAAAATAATCACAAATAATTAAAAATAATTGATATATACCCTTGACAATATATATTGTTGGTGATAGAATGAAGGTAGAACAAAACAAACATCCAGCACCTTGAAAACCGAATAAAACCGGTGGAGACCATTAAAACTCACGGCCAGCGGAACACACGCCGAGACCAGAGCAATGTCCTTGATGGAACCGGGGAACACCGGAACAATGAAGGGTAGCAGGGGATAGGAGAACAGGCGGGAGCAAGCGACGACAACGGCAGCGCAGTAGGGGCGAACGGGGAACCTACAAGCGGACGGAACAGCGGCACCGACTAAGGGCAGACCGAACAGGGAGACAAGCAGAACCAAAAGGAAGCTACTCAAGAGGAAAGGAAAAACCGAGGAAGTCAGGGGACTAGCAAAGATAGCGTGACGGGAGACACCAGCCGGAAAGGTAGCGAGGGTAGTAACTCGCCTGACGAGTCCTATGGGGGACGAAACCAGAAACGGAAGCTGAGATACAAGCGGCAAAGGTCAACATCAGCCGCTTAGAAGAAAAAATAAAAACTTTGTAGGGAGGGATAACGATGACCGACTTAGAAGTATGTCAGGCAGAAATCAGACGACTAAGGGCAATCATAAGCGACATCGAGGAAGAAAAGAGAGTTGTCCTGAAATGCGATGATTGCAAAACCATCTTCAAAATCGCTTCAATTGAAGGTGATTTTGACATAAATGATTATTATGCAGTGTGTCCTAAGTGTGGGAACACACGACAATTAAAAGAGGCCTAATCCACCGTCCAAAGTGCAAGGCCTCTCTTTTGAAGAATAACCCGAGGGCTATGGTTTTATTTTACCACAGCCCCGGGAAATATGAAAGGGGTAAAACGATGGCAAATTTTAAATGGTACAAAGTAAAAGTAGTGCAGGAGAAGGGTGAAAGATATAACGTAGATAGAAAAATATCCGGACCTTATGACATACACAGAATAGCAAGGGACGTACTAGAAATGGACACGGAAGCAGAGGAAGTTGTTACAATGCTAACCTTAGATACAAAGAACCAAGTAACAGGAATTTTCGAGGTCAGCAGAGGGACAATCAATTCTTCATTAGTGCATCCCCGGGAAGTATTCAAAAGGGCGCTATTGCACAATGCGACCTCAATAATTTTACTGCATAATCACCCAAGCGGCGACCCGAAACCTAGCACAGAAGACGTAAACATGACAAAGCGGATAGTAGAAGCAGGGTCGATAC
The DNA here is from genome assembly GCA_012800145.1 of Clostridiales bacterium. GTDB lineage: Bacteria > Bacillota > Clostridia > Peptostreptococcales > Natronincolaceae > JAAZJW01. The sequence continues at coordinate 1,505 of JAAZJW010000054.1, forward strand.
TAGGGGTAAACGTATTGGATCACGTCATAATCGGCCACGACAGACACGCAAGTCTAAAAGAGATGGAATTGATGTAAGAAGATTGAAGTGTACATGGCATGATAAAAAAACGAGGGGGGATTACAGTTGGTGATAAACGAGAAAAGGTAAAGATTACAGATGTAGAACGCAGGATGCTAGACTACCTGTACGAATTTAGTCCTATCGACACGGGAATAAGGATGTAATGGCGGGGTTTATGCCCTGCCTTCAAAAAAAGGAGGTAATAAAATGCTAAAGAATGAAATCTATCTTATCAAAGAATCACATGCAACAGGTTTCGATGGTTGGGTTATTCCGGCC
>JAAZJW010000055.1 GCA_012800145.1 Clostridiales bacterium
AAATTAGGATTTAAAGATGGTGAAACAATTAAGGTTTCATCAAGAAGAGGAAGTGTAAATGTAGAAGTTAAGGTCACAGATATAATAGATGAGGATGTGGTGTTTATGCCATTCCATTATGCAAGCGGAGCTGCGAACTATTTAACCGGAGCGGCATCGGATCCTATATCCAAAATACCGGAATATAAAGTATCGGCGGTTAAACTAGAAAAAGTGGGCTAGAAGTTAAGGTCCATTAATATAATTAGGGGGGCGCGGTAGTGCCCCTTTTTTTGCTGGGAACAATAGAATGAATATACAATAACAAAGAAAGGCTGTTGTTAGGGAAAATCTAAAATAAAAAGAAAAATCTGCTCCAACTTGGAGGCTTATGAAATGGCGATTATAGACAAAATATATCTTAAAGAAAATGATGTGTGGAACCAAAAAGAACAGATAGATCTTCGTACCTGTGGATTAAGGAAAGACAAAAGAGGTGTCAGTTTTATTTCCTCCGAGGGGAACGCTAGACTTGTTGATGACCATATCAAAGGATTTTGTCATATAAAATTCAGGGCTAACTTTGTTATCAAGGATATAAATATAAACAATTTAACTGAAGGAAAAATACTGCAGATGGGGGAAGCTGTTATAGAAGTTACAGAAGTAGGAAAGGAATGTTTTATTGATTGCCCCATCATAAAAAAACTTGGTGCATTATGCACTGTAAACAAACAAATCTTTTTTGGTGAAATACTCAGGGCGGGGATTGTCAAAGAAAAGGATAGCGTAATTTTAATATAGAAATATATTGTGTATTGACACAAAATATAGAAGGTCAGAGAAAATAATATAGGGTTTGGTATCAACAAAGGTTTAACATTGATAAAAAACGGGTACTAGCAACGTATATATATTGTCGGATACCCGTTTTGATATTTGTTTCCGGCAAAAATTAATTGTATAAGGGGGAATTATAAAGTGAAATTGAATTTAATGACCAGGATTATTCTACTGATATCTGTTTTGATTTTAGCGGTTTCTATAGGATTGGGGATTACCTCATTAACTCTTAGTTCAAGGGCAATGATTGATGAAACAGAAAAAACCCTGGAAAAGATTGCAGAAGTCGGGGTTGGCTATTTGGAGTCGCAGTCGTTAGGTGACTTGACAATCTTCGAAGAGATAGCCGTTAGAGCGAGGACCCAAACTATGGATTGGGATATACAGCAAGAATCCTTAGAACCGGATATAGAAAGATTGGGGTATTCGGATATAGCAGTTGTTCACCCGGGTGGGATAGCCCGATATGTATCAAGCGGGGCGATTGTTAATTTGGGTGACAAAGATTATGTTAAAAAAGCCTTGGGCGGGGAGTCAAATATTTCTGATGTGCTTGTGAATAAAGAAACTAATGAAATAACGATTATATATTCTGCGCCTATTAAGGAAAACGGCAGGGTTGTAGGGGCTTTGGTAGGTGAGAGAAGCACAGAAAAATTGAACAATATAATAAATACTTTGGGATTCGGGGAGAATGGATATGCCTATGTATTGGGGGCAGACGGAACCTTTTATGTTCATCATGACAGTGACTATGTAATCAATCAAGTAAATGCGCTGGAAATTGGAGAGCACAACAAAGAGTTTGAGGACCTGAGGAGGGCTCTAGAAAAGATAGGGTTCGGCAACGCAGGTGTGATCAATTATGATTTTTTGGGTTCGAAAAGGTATATGGGAGTAGCCCCTATGTCGAACACGGGTTGGTTGCTATGCATAGGCGCACATGAATCTGATGCATTGAGCGGATTAAACAGAACGAAAAGCACTATTATTGTAGGTGCGATTGTATTTTTGGCATTAGGAATATTGGCATCTATATTTTTAGGCAGGTCTATTGCAAATCCTATTGTGGAATATTCCAAAATTGTTGAAAAATATGGAGATTATGACTTATCAATAGACGAAGATTCCCGAGCACTCAAATACCTTAAAAGGAAGGATGAGATTGGGGTTATGGGGAACTCCTTGTTAAAAACACGGGAGAATCTGATAGATTTGGTCAGGAATATATCCGATGCGGCTCAGCAGGTTACATCTGCCTCCCAGGAATTAACAGCCACCAGTCAACAGTCGGCTACAGCTGTGGATGAGATCGCAAGGGTTGTAGAGGAGATTGCGGGAGGTGCAAATGACCAGGCAAAAGACACAGAGGAAGGAGCGCTGCACATAGAGAAATTAGGACAGTTAGTCGTAAAAAACCAGCAGGAATTAAGAAATATAAATAACAATGCAGAACAGATAAATATTTTGAAGGATGAAGGATTGGAAACATTGAAAGACCTGATAGGTAAAACACAGGAGAATAATAAAGCAACGGAAGACATACATAATGTAATTTTAAATACCAGTGAAAGCGCAAATAGAATAGAAAGAGCCAGTGAAATGATTGGGAATATAGCGGGACAGACCAATCTGTTAGCTCTCAATGCTGCCATAGAAGCGGCCAGAGCAGGGGACGCCGGAAGGGGGTTTTCGGTTGTAGCAGAAGAGATAAGGAAACTTGCAGAGGAATCCGGCAGATTTGCAGAGGAGATTGAGGAAATTATAGATGAATTGATACAAGAAACAAACGCTGCAGTTGATACAATGAATGAGGCCAGGAAAATAGCAAAATCCCAAGAGGAAAGTGTAGGAATAACCGGTGAGAAATTTGAGGGTATTGCAGAGGCTATTGAAATTATAACTGAACTGATAGCCAATACCAATAAATCCGGACACGAAATGGAAAATAAAAAGAATGAAATAATCGGTATAATACAAAATCTATCGGCTATCTCAGAAGAGAATGCAGCCGGAACGGAGGAAGCTGC
>JAAZJW010000056.1 GCA_012800145.1 Clostridiales bacterium
CTTGAATGAAAAATCATACAGAGATTTTCAACCTCTGACAAAAGAGGAAAAAGAGGCCATGAAGGAAAAAGAAATAGAATTATGGGAAGAAAAAGCCAAGAGTGGACTTCTCCGCAATGACGAAACCATTTCCAGAGTACTTCAAACCATGCGGGACGGTCTATATGGCAACGTATATGACGGTTGGACAGCCGAAATGGGGGAAAGCGGAGCAAAAGAAAAGTTGTTAGCCGGTTTTCATCATATAACCCAAATCGGTATAACCACAGGGAATTATCAAAGTGGAGGCAGATTAGAAATAAATGAAGAAAAACTGAGGGAAGCAATCATAGAAGATTCCGAGGGAGTAATAAATTTATTATTCAAAACTTCGGACATCAATGTTCCATCGGAAAACACAGAGGAAGCAAGGAAACTGGCAGCCGAAAAACGTGCAAACAGCGGGCTTGTAGACAGGCTTTTCAATGATATGATTATCGGGATGAAGGAAATAGTACGGAGGGCCGGAATAGGCGAGGATGCCAACATTCTTAGGGATGTCAAATCCAATATGCTTATTGATTTTGTAACCAGCGGTTCCATAAGTGTAATGGACAGGGATATTATGAATATAGGCAAACGAATAGCCACAGAAGAAATGAGACTAATCAGACGTGAGGACAGGTATTGGAGCCAGTTTACCGCAATGGAAAAGGCTCTGGAACAAATGAACCAACAAAGCGCTTGGTTGATGTCTCAATTGGGGCAGATGGGAAGATAATTAAGTAATAATTTGTTATTAGGAGGGCAAATAATGGCAGCAAACAATCCTTATGGTCAGTATAAACAGAGTAGTATTATGACAGCAAGTCCACAAAGGCTAGTATTGATGCTTTATAACGGAGTATTAAAATTTATTGGTTTATCTAAAATACATATAGAAAAAAATGATATTTCAAGGGCAAATGAGTCTATTTTAAGAGCGCAAGATATCATACAAGAACTTAATATTACCTTAAATATGGATTATGAGGTGTCTGGAGGATTGAGGAGCCTTTATACTTATATTTTAGAATTGCTTATCGATGCAAATATATACAAAGATATTAAATATCTGGATGAGGCCGCAGGAATGGTAACAGAACTCAGGGATACCTGGAAAGAAGCCATGAGGGTTTCTAAAACCGAAAGATAGGTGATCGGGTGGCGAGCAAGGATTTAGTAGACAATTTGGTTAAATTGAGCAATGGTAAAATGTTTTTACTTAAACAGCTTCTGATTTTAGCGGAACAGCAGAGTAAAAATATTGAGAGTGGAGAAGCGGAAAAACTTGACAAAATAATAAAGCAAAAACAGGGTATAATGACCAAAATCGATGTTCTGGATGAGGAATTTTTGGGGAAGTACGACCTTTTGAAAAAAAATGTTGTATGGGAAACTTTAGAGGGGTTACCGCCTAGTGAAAAAAGCAAAATAAAAGAATTGCAGGATAAAATTGCGGAAATATATTTCTTAACGGAGAAACTGCAGAAAATAGATAGGGCTAACGTCGAAAAACTGAAGAGGAACCTCCAATCTGTTCAAACCGAAATCAGAAAAGTAAAAGAGGGTAGAAAAATTACTCAGGGTTATTCCAACAAAAATATCGGGGAAATTTCTATATTTGTTGATGAAAGGAAATAAATTAGATATAATAAACAAAGTACATAAAGGTCTGTGGTTGAAAGTCCATGCCAGTCGCAGGC
>JAAZJW010000057.1 GCA_012800145.1 Clostridiales bacterium
AGTTCAAACACCGTTACCTCAACAAAATTAGAAAGTGCCATTAGGGATACCATGTACGCGGTAAGAGAGCTAAACAGAACGGGCACTGAAAAGTCAATGAATGATCTGCAGTTTTCGATTCAACAATTGGTTTTAATTTTCAACAATTGGATTGACCTGAATCAGTCCGAAAAGGATCCCAAAAGGCCGTTGACAAACGGATTAGGCGCATTGGAAACCTTGAGGAACACTATAGTATACCATTTGGGGAATCGGTATAATAGCGGTAAGCAATTAACAAACTATGATACGGTATTTTTAGACAAAATTTATGAAAAATTGGACAAATTACTGGTTATATATAACAATACGGAAAAACGCATAGATAAAATAAAAGATACGGATGATAGGATTAACGGCGAGTTATGCCAGTGGGCGGTCGACATGGATGAAATATCTAAGCTTTATCGTCACAGCAGGACCCCGAATGAACATCCTGAATACATACAACCTGATTCCGTGCTAACAAAAATTGATAAGATATTCCCTATGCTGGGGAATTTTCAAGGTTCCAGGGAAATAAAGAAATCTGTTCAAATTCGGGACGGGGTTCATTACTATGAAATAGGTTATTATCGTGGAGGCCGGTTGGATTATTTAGTATGGATGGATGCTATTGATGGTTCCCTCAGACTTTTTGAGGATTATACGGGGAATTATAAAGGCAAAACCGTTTTTGGAGAAGAAGCCTTAAACATTGCTAGAAATTTCGTAAGCGAATTGGAACCCTATAACAAGGTGGAAGATAGTGTATCAGTGATTACAGACAAGGACACGGGTGCTACTATTTATGCCTTTCAGTTTATTCCTGTTTTGGAGGACATGACTATCGTCAGTGACCGCATCAATGTGAATGTATCCTCCAAAGGGGGCAGTGTTATAAGGTATTCAAGTAGCTTCAGCAATACGGAAATACCCAATATAGAATCCATGGTGGCCGTGGAGGACATAGAGGAGAAACATAAAGAACAATTTTTCGATATGGAATACGACGGGTTATCTGTGGTCAGATCCTTTTATACAAATTATAAACCTGTTGTTGCCTATAATTATAAATCCACCGAGAAGGAAAGCACAACAGAACTGTATTTTGATGTGACTACGGGGAATCAAGTACACGAATCATATTCTGCATACGAATCCGTACCTTATATCACGGTGAGGGATTGCGATTGATAATTCCATGATTTATTTAATTTGAGTAATCGATACCATAGTCCCCGGATGCAAGTCTCCGGGGATTTGAATTCTTAACATAATATATGGGAGCAGTGAATGCATTGGAAATCATAGACAAAAACGGTAAGGTGATAATAAGGGGTCTCAGGGACTTTGAACCTAAACATATCTTTGAATGTGGACAGTGTTTCAGGTGGAATTTAGAAGATGACGGAAGCTATACGGGTGTTGCATATGACAGGGTGCTGAACGTACGTAAAGATGGGGATACAGTTATTTTTGATAATGTGAATATAGAAGATTTCAACAACATATGGGTCGGGTATTTTGATTTGAATAATGATTATGGCAAAATCAAACACGATTTAGCAGGCAGGGATGAAGTCATAAAAGACGCTATAAATTTTGGGCACGGGATCAGGATACTCCGGCAGGAGCCCTGGGAAATCCTGATTTCTTTCATTATTTCCGCTAACAATGCCATACCGCGTATAAAAAAGTCAGTGGAGCGGCTAAGTAAAAACTTTGGGCAATACCTGGGGCGATACAGGGGAAAAGACTTTTATAATTTTCCCAATGCCGAAGAGATAAGCAGACTAAGTGAAGAACAAATAGAATCCTGCAGTGTAGGCTTCAGAGCCAAATATATATTAGGAGCCGCGAGGAAAGTAATAGACGAAAATATTTTTCTGGAACAGTTGAGGGAATTGAACAGTGAAGACTGTTACAATACTTTGATTGAATTCAAAGGAATAGGCCCTAAAGTCGCTAATTGTATTTTAGTTTTTGCTATGGGCAAGATAGAAGCCTGTCCTGTGGATATTTGGATAAAGAGAGTTATGGAGCATTTTTATTTTCATGAAGATACACCCAACAAAAAGATTGAACAATTTGCCAGGCAAAAATTCGGGCAATATACGGGTTATGCGCAACAATATTTGTTTTACTATGCCAGGGAACTCAAAATCGGGAAATAAATATATTGAAAAAGATGCTGAAGGATGATAACATCAGAATAATAGTCCCTGCATCCGCTCGGGTGTAGGGATAAATTTTTTGTGCGTTGTATGGATAGGGGGGAATGAGGCGATATGTTAGGTACCATTGTAAATGCCTTAGCGATTATAGTAGGAGGAACTGTGGGTTTTTTTCTGAAAAAAGGAATCCCGGAAAGATATAAAGAATCAATAATGCAAGGGGTGGGACTAAGTGTATTGGTTATAGGCCTGTCCGGGGCATTAAAAACCGATAATATATTGCTTATGGTTTTCAGCACAGTTATAGGGGTCATAATAGGCGAGGCTGCCAAAATAGAGGATAAACTTGAGGGTTTGGGAAAACGGCTTGAAAATAGATTCGGAAACGAAAAGGATGGAATCGTAAAGGGATTTGTTACAGGCAGTTTGGTTTATTGTATCGGAGCTATGGCAATTATGGGGGCCCTGGAAAGCGGTTTAACCGGCAATCATGAGATATTGTTTACCAAATCCCTTTTGGACGGTGTAACTGCAATAATATTTGCCTCTACTCTAGGGATAGGGGTGGCATTTTCGAGCATAGCCATTTTTGTTTATCAGGGTCTGATTACGATTACTGCATCATTCATAAAACCTTTTTTAGCTGAATCTGTCATAAGGGAAATGTCGGCGGTAGGAGGGCTTTTAATCCTGGCCATTTCCTTTAATATAATGGAAGTTAAAAAAATACGGGTAGGGAACATGTTGCCCGCCATATTTATACCTGTGCTGTACTATATATTGAAGATTTATGTGTTGAGATTATCTTAAGCAGCGCTGATTGTGTTTGAATCATCATTCCCAATGGGATTCCTGTCCCGCCAGACTGTGTGAAAAGACACTTTTCCTACTTATTGTTATCCTGAGGCGTACAGAATAAACCCGCCCGCGAAGGATCCCTGAAGGATGAGATCCTTCGTGAGCACCGTTTA
>JAAZJW010000058.1 GCA_012800145.1 Clostridiales bacterium
GAGGGATTTTAATAACATTAGAAAGATATCTACCAAAAATAAACATATGATAAACTCCGTAGCTCTTCTTAAAGAAAAAGGCTATAATTTAGTAGTGGCGACAAATCCGCTTTTTCCTGAAAGAGCTATCCTCCATCGTATAGAATGGGCAGGATTAAATAAGGAAGATTTTATCTTTATTTCGTGTCTGGAGAAAATGCACTATTGCAAACCGCGATTGGAATTTTATGAGGAGGTTCTAGATATTATAAAAAAACAGCCTCAACATTGCATGATGGTGGGAAACGATATTGAGGAAGATATGATAGCCAAAAATCTGGGGATGAAAACATATCTTATCGAGGATTATGTTATTGGGGAGGCTAAGGAAGACCTGGTTATAGATCATAGGGGGAGTTATGAAGATTTCTATAAATTTGTTGAAGCCTTAGACTGAACAAAACATATATTCTACCAATTTTTATGGTATTATCCTTTTTTGGATTAAAACAAAAAGGGATTTTTTATCATTTTATTGTTAAATTTGTAGAAAATAATTTTTTATTTCCTAATTATCTAAAAAAATGTCCCGGTTTTATATTATGTTATGGTACAATAATTAAGTAGTATCGTAAAAACGGCAACTCAAACGAACTATTCATCAGATAATAATATGTATCATTGAAAATTATATTCATGTGGTATTGTGATACTTATATATTCCACTGTGTTTCGCAATTAGGCATTTATATATAATTTAGAGGTGAAAAATATTGTTACAGAATGGGTAAGGGCATGGGTAAATAAAAATTTAGGAGGTATTTTTATGAAGCTAGGATTTATAGTTAACCCTATTGCAGGTATGGGAGGAAGAGTAGGCCTTAAGGGTACCGACGGACCTGAGGTTTTAGCAAAGGCACGTAGCTTAGGTGCAACACCCGAATCACCGGGTAAGGCTATAAAGGCATTAAAAGAAATTCTTCCCCTCAAAGATAAAATACAAATTTATACTTATCCGGGAAGCATGGGAGAAGAGGAGGCCATTGCGGTAGGGTTTGAACCGATAGTACTGGAGGGAGCAGAGGGTAATACCACCCCGAAGGATACGGAGGAAGCTGCTCAAAAAATGCTTGAAATAGGTGTAGACTTGATACTATTTGCAGGTGGAGACGGTACAGCACGTAATATTTATAACGGTGTGGACGGTAAGGTTCCTGTAATCGGGATACCCACGGGAGTAAAAATACATTCGGCGGTATACGCAAATCATCCTAAAGCGGCAGGAGAGGTGGTATTAAAATTTTTCCAAGATGATGAAATGGAAACAATAGAAGCAGAAGTAATGGATATAGACGAGGAGGCATTCAGAGCAGGGGAAGTAATGGCAAGACTTTATGGATACATGGTAATTCCTTTGGAAGAAGAATTGACTCAAGTAACCAAATCCGGGGGAGTAGGATCTGAAGAGGAGGCCCTTGATGCGATTTCAGATAAAATTATAGAGATGATGGAAGAGGACAAGGATGTATATTATATAATCGGTTCCGGTACATCTACCAGACCCATTATGGAGAAATTGGGCTTGCCAAATACTCTTTTAGGGATAGATATCGTAAAGAACAAACAATTGGTAGCATCTGATGTTAATGAAAAACAGATATTGGATACCATCAAAGACGATAAGGCAAAAATAGTAGTTACTGTTATCGGTGGACAAGGTTATATATTCGGAAGAGGAAACCAGCAAATCAGTGCAGAAGTTATTAAAAGGGTAGGAAAAGAAAATATAAAAGTTATTGCTTCTAAGGGTAAACTTCTTTCCTTAGGAAACCGGCCATTATTGGTAGATACAGGGGATGAGGAAGTGAACAGCATGTTCAAGGGATATATCAAAGTGCTGTCCTCGTATAACATAGAATCAGTAATAAAGGTACAGGGTTTGCAATAAATTTAGCAGGAATGGCATGGGGATGTTTTGTTTGTCATATATAGTCTTTAGAACGTAGGGGCGGCCTTTGGCCGCCCATTGAGTTTAATTTCAATTTTTATTGACTAAATGAAATTATTATGGATATAATTAATATATTAATTCAGGTTAGGAGTGCTGTCTTATGGATAACAGGGCAGGAAAAGAAATAACAAATTTTTCAGGCGAGGCAGCCTATAAATCTTTTTTGCCTGCACCTCTACCGCCGAACCCTCCATTGGAGTTAGATACCGAAGGGTTAAGGCTACTGGTTTCTGCAAATAAACAGCTTGGAATA
>JAAZJW010000059.1 GCA_012800145.1 Clostridiales bacterium
AAATGGACAGAAATACCTATATAGACAATATACCGGTGGAGGAGGCCAAGGTTAAATATTTCGAGGGGTTAAATATTCAGGAACACTTCGAGGAATTGGCCCCTACAGACGCTTTAAACAGGGTGACCTATGAAGCAATATATGCCAAGATGAGTTCTCCCGGTTATAATGCAGCTGCGATGGACGGTATAGCTGTTGTGGCAGCTAAGACAAAGGGGGCTACAGAAATTTCGCCGGTAGTTTTGGTGGAGGGCGAGGATTTTTCATATGTCAATACCGGAAACCAGATTTCAAATCCCTATGATTCTGTTATAATGATTGAGGATGTAATTGATCTGGGTGATGGACGGGTTAAAATTTTAAAATCCGCCTATCCGTGGCAACATATCAGGCAGATTGGGGAAGACATAGTTGCTACCGAAATGATAATACCATCAGGGCATATTATAAGGCCTATTGATCTGGGTGCATTGATATCCGGGGGCATTGAAAAGTTAAGGGTGTATAAAAAACCCAGAGTAGGTATTCTTCCGACCGGCACGGAGATAGTTGAGGATATAAAACAGGTAACCGACGGTAAAATTATTGATTCTAATTCCCGGGTTTTTGAGGGTTTAGTAAAAGAATACGGAGGTATACCCAACAGATATGCCCCCCATAGTGACGATTATCAATTGTTGATAAAGGCAATATCAAAAGGTGTCGAGGAAAATGATATGTTGCTTATAAATGCAGGTTCTTCTGCAGGGACTACTGATTATACGGTCAAACTGATTGAGGAATTAGGTGAGGTTGTGGTTCATGGCGTAGCCATGCAGCCCGGAAAACCGACTATTTTAGGTATTATAAACAATAAACCTGTAATAGGAATTCCCGGATATCCTGTTTCCGCATATTTTATCTTTGAAACCTTTGTGAAACCGGTGATAGAGAAATATATCGGACTCGAGTCAAAGGATGAAGATACTATTCACGGTGTGCTTTCCAACAGGGTTGTATCATCACTGAAAAATAGAGAATTAGTGAGACTGAATTTAGGATATGTAAGGGATAAATTAATAGCCACCCCGATAGGTGGAGGGGCTGGGGCAACTATGAGTCTGGTAAAAGCCGATGGGATAGGTATTATCCCTAGGAACATTGAAGGGATAGATGCAGGAGACACCATTGAAATAAACCTATTAAAACCTATGTCAACTATAAAAACAAAATTAGTATCTATAGGCAGTCATGATTTGATTATGGATGTATTGGGAGATATGGCTGAACTTTCCTCAGGGCATGTGGGAAGCATGGGTGGAATATTGTCCATGAAAAGGGGGGAGTCCCATATAGCACCGATTCATTTACTGGATGAAGATACAGGGGAATACAATATAAGTTATGTTAAAAAATATTTTTCCGAGCAGAAAATGGCCCTTATTAAGGGAGTAAAAAGATTGCAGGGATTTATCGTGCAGAATGGAAACCCTGAAGGGATAATAGACTTTAAGGATTTAGTAAAGGAAGGGGTCACCTATGCCAACAGACAAAGGGGTGCAGGTACAAGGGTATTGCTGGATTACCATTTAAAATTAGACAATATAGACCCGGATCTTATAGAAGGTTATACAAGGGAATTGAATACACATATGGCTGTGAGTGCGGCAGTAAAAACAGGTTCCGCTACCACAGGGTTGGGTATTTATTCCGCAGCAAAGGCCATGGATTTGGATTTTGTGGATGTAACCTATGAGGATTATGATTTTCTGGTGCCATATGAATTATTAGAGGATCCGAGGGTTGGAAAGTTTATCGAATTGTTGAAATCAGACCTTTTCCAATCCAGGGTAAATAAATTGGGTGGATATAAGTTTGAAAATACAGGAGATGTAATAACAATAGGAAGCTAGGTGATAAAGTGAGGGATTCATTTGGAAGAGAGATAACCTATCTCAGGATATCTTTAACAGACAGGTGTAATTATAGATGTATTTACTGTATGCCCCAGCATGGTATAGATAACAAATTGGATCATGAGGATATGTTATCCCTGGAAGAAATGTATGTACTGATAAAGAATTTTGTAGAGTTAGGGATTAATAAAATCAGATTTACCGGCGGGGAGCCTCTGGTCAGAAAAGGTATAGTTGATTTGGTAGGCAAAGTAAGCAAATTAAAAGGGGTCAGGGATTTAGCCATGACCACAAACGGCCAGTTATTAAAACAAATGGCTAAGCCCCTGAAAGAAGCCGGGTTAAACAGGGTTAATATCAGTTTGGATACATTAGACCCTATGAAATTTGTGAAAATCACAAGACAAGGGGACTTGAATGCTGTATTAGAAGGCATAGATGAAGCCATAAATGTGGGTTTAACCCCGGTAAAGATTAACACTGTATTAATCGGTGGAATCAATGACGATGAAATAAGGGATTTAATAGATTTTACCAAAAGGGGAATAGATGTAAGATTCATAGAATTGATGCCTATAGGGGAAGCGGCCAATTTTGCCAAAGAGAGATTTGTTTCTACCAATCTGGTGCTGGAAACTGTAAGTGAACTCGTTCCTATAGAAAGGGAGGACAAGTCTTCTCCGGCAGCTTACTATGTTCTTCCCGGTGTCAAAGGTAAGGTTGGACTTATAAATCCTATCTCTTGTAAATTTTGTGAAAATTGTAATAGAGTCAGGCTTACATCTTCGGGAAAGTTAAAACTTTGCTTGCATTCGGATAGGGAAATAGATCTGGGCTCCGCACTACGGAATAATGAAAATATTAAAGAAATTATTAGGGATGCTATATGGACCAAAGAAGAGAGCCATCACTTAGAAGATGAACAGTATATAATTAGAAATATGAACCAGATAGGAGGGTAAATATGGACAAATTAACCCACTTTAATAAAAGTGGTAGAGCCCACATGGTAGAGGTAGGGGATAAAGATATAACCAAGAGGACCGCCATAGCCAGGGGAAGAATTATCATGAAGGACGAAACCCTCCAAAGAATAAAAGACGGGTTGATAGAAAAGGGGGACGTATTGTCGGTTGCTCAAGTAGGGGGCATAATGGGGGCTAAGAAAACCAGTGAACTAATCCCTATGTGCCATAATATATTTTTAACCGGGGCAGACATCAGATTTCAGTTTATTGATAACGGTGTGGAAGTAGAAGCGGAAGTTAATTCTACAGACAAGACCGGAGTGGAAATGGAAGCACTGACTGCGGTCAGCATAGCGTGTTTGACGATCTATGATATGTGCAAAGCTATGGACAGAGGTATGGAAATTCAGGACATAATGTTAATTAAAAAAGCAGGCGGAAGATCGGGCGTGTATATAAGGGAAAAATAATATACGGGATTTTTCATTCTGTGTGTCGGGGGATGTTTCACTCGGCACATTTTTTATTTGGTTATTTAGTACACACAATAACCTTAGTTGAATAAATTAATAATATGTATCCAATGTTCCGCCGAAAGAATTTTTATATAAATTGCAAAAATACCTACCATTCCATTACAGTTTGTGGAATGTGGGATATACAAATTATGGGATGTCGTTAAAATTATAAACCGTCGGGCAAATACAACATATTTTTGGAGGGAGGAAACCATGGTGACGGAAAAGGGAAACATTAAAAGACTTTTGCCGGGAAGCAATACACCTGTTGGGTTTTATTCGTATTTTGAATATATTATAAACCAAAAAGAAGCAAGGAAAATATATTACTTTAAGGGGGGCCCCGGTGTAGGAAAGTCCTACATGATGAAGAAGATAGGTTATGAAATGGTTGATAGAGGGTTAGACATAGAATTTCACCATTGTGCCGCGGATCCCGAATCTGTTGATGCGGTTGTTATACCCAGCATAGGAATGGCTATAATAGATGGCACAACCCCTCATGTCACTGACCCAAGATATCCGGGTGTTACGGGGATAACAGTTAATCTGGATGAGTTCTTGAATGAAGAAGGCCTAAGAAAAGTTAAAAATAGCGTTATAGAATCTACAGAGGACAACAAAAACATCTATATCAGGGTATATAAATACCTGGCAGCGGCAAAATTGATACATGATGATATCGAATGGATTAACAATTATTCCATGGACTATAGCAAGGTTAATGAAGAAACCGATGGGTTAATAAATAGGTACTTAGGTGCTATTAAAAATAAAAATAAATTTGGTAGGGAAAGGCACCTTTTTGGGAGTTCGTACACATTAAAGGGTAGGGTAGACCACGCGGAAACTTTTATCGGTATAATAGGGGAGATTATTTACATAAAAGGGGATGATGGTACGGGCAAATCAACTTTACTCAAAAGGTTATCATTGATGGCATTGAACAAGGGTTATGATGTGGAAATTTATCACGAACCGTTGGTACCGGAAAAGATAGAGTCCATTGTTATTCCGGAACTTGATCTGGCCTTTACAACAAACGATAAATTTTTTGATAAGGAAACTGTTGATTTGGATACGTATATAGATGAAACAAAAATTAAAAAATATAAAGGGGATTTAAAACATAGTAAAAAAGTCTTTAACGAGCTACTAAATGATGCCTTTACTTATTTGGGCAAAACCAACGATGCACACAACGAAATGGAAAAGCACTATTCACCGAACATTTTTTATGAAGGCTTGGATAGGGTTAGGGAGGATATATTGAAGGAGATAACCAGTATAATTTAAATTTAATAATAAAGCAAAAACCGGGCGATTACATTTAAGAAACGTGACCACAGCCTTGGGCAGAATAGCCACAGGTGATGTTCACAAACCAAACTGTAATCGCATGTATTTTTTTGCAGGGCACTCTATTTATGGCCGGGGCTCATATTATTTTAGGGTGGCTTTTTTGTTGACAGGGGCTTGGTTGGACCAAATGCTTCTGCCGTCACTAAGTACCACAACAGTTTGCTGTAAATCGGTGCGGTAAATAAAGACCCCGGATTGCTCCAGGCGTGTTATAACTTCTTTATGAGGGTGGTTATAAGGATTATTGCTACCGAGTGAAATAAGTGCAACTTCCGGACTGACATAATCCAGAAATTGCTGGGTTGTCGAAGCATTACTTCCATGGTGGCCAATGTTCAGTACATTTGCTTTTAAATCATTTTTACTATATGTATCTATTAAATCCATTTCCGCCTCACGTTCCATATCGCCGGTGAACAGAAACGATTTGTCTTTATAGTCCAGTTTAAAAACGATGCTCCATAGATTTAAATTATCTCCATAGTCTTTTATGGGGCCTAAAAAATGTAGGTTAATATCCTTGTCAAATTTGATAATACTGTTTGGTCGGGGAGTATCGATAACAAAGCCGTTGGATTCAATGGCAGCAAGCAATTTTTCAAAAGTAGCGCTGGTATGGAGTTTTTGGGGCATAATAATTTTTTTTATGTTAAAATTATTAACAATTTCAGGTAATCCCCCTATATGGTCGGTGTGGGGGTGTGTGCCTATAAGCAAATCGATTTTGTTAACCCCATGCTTCAACAGGTAGGATTTTACCTTTTTTCCTTGGGAGGCTTCTCCTGCATCAATTAGAATTGTTTTGTTATTAGGTGTGATTATTAAAATACTTTCGCCCTGTCCCACATCAATCATATGTATCGATAAAATGTCAGAGGCCCTGTTACATCCAACAAGTATGGACAGGGTCAAGGACAATATAATAATGAGTGCAATGGTAATTTTAATATTATTTTTCACATAATTTCCCTCCAATGTGTAAGACTTATGATATATTTAAGTTATATATCAATATAATACACTATTATGCTGATATTAAAAGGCCTGTGTTTAGTGTGTTGCACGGTTTATCCTGTTTTATGGTTATTTTATACAATCAATTGTCATTCTGGCGGTTAACAAATTGGATTAAATATAGTAGAATGTAAGGGAAGTAACAATTGTTCTTGAAAGCGGTGATTAATATAAAATTAAATATATTTTTTTATAGTAGAACAGATAGGGTTAATTTTTTGAGGGAGAACCTGGGAATTAAAGATATAAACAAAGATATTGCAAGGGTTTTAACCCCCACCGTAATCGGGCTGGACGGTTTTAGACTGAAAAACAGTTTTAAAAAAAGTCCGGGTTACTGGCTTGAATTAGTTTTTAGCAAGGATCCTAAAGGTAGGAGCCTTTACAATCAGATAACACGAAAAGTCGAACATAATAAAAAAGATGGTTTCGTTTTTTATCCGACAACAGATTTAACTACCAGACAGTTACAGGAGGGCTGGATTGATAAATATAATTTTTGCATTAAGAACCAACATGAAGACAAATGGAAGTTATTCTTCAGGGAACTGAAAGAACATATGAAATATGAACGGATTGACAATGTATACGTTGGATTGAATTTATTGTTAAGATATAACCCGTTTTTTCTTAAGAAATACAAACGCCATTATATGTTTGAAAAGTTGGCTTATTATTATGAACAACAAGGTAATATAACAAAGGCTATCAGGTGTTTACGTTTACAAAGCGTATTGAGCCCCAATTCCGTGGAACCATATTTAAACATGAGCAGTTTTTATATTGTTAACAATATGGAAGAGAGTGCAATAGAGGTGTGTAAGACCGGGTTGGAAAAAAACCCTAGGGACCAATATTTAGTAAGCAATTTAGTTATAGCGCTCAGC
>JAAZJW010000060.1 GCA_012800145.1 Clostridiales bacterium
AAAAAAACAACCCCAGCCCGCCTATAAGACCAAAAATGATTTCCACCTGGAAATTTCCCTCCCAACATAGCTTTCCATACATATGTATCATAACATATTATATGGCAATAATGTATTGAAGTTTGTGTCCAACCAATAAATTGTTATAGGAAATTATATTCCCCATATTTTCTCCAAAACAGTACCAAATGTTATGTTAATATGTTCCCGATATTCCATAGTCCCTACTCAAAAAAATGCAGTATTTGTTCATATTCCTCATATGTGTTTATGTTTTTAAAACAAAGCATGTACGGATCAAGCCTCTTTATTTCCTCTTCCATTATCTTCTTTACATTCACATCTTCAAAAATGTTTGCTATTTTGTAACACCCCTCCTTTAACAATCTTTCAAATCCCGGAATACAACCTTTTCCATACATTGCATGGAGAGGTTGATAGTATCTTCTAACAGGTAACACCATATCCGTATTTTTGTTTTTTATATCCATGTTCCTGTTTTTTATGTCTGCATTCCTATTTTTTATACCCACATTCCTACTTTGTATGTCCACATTTTTATTTCTTGTATCTATGTTCCCGTTTTTTAATGAATCCATTATATGCTCAATCGATCCATTGCTACTAAATGGCACTATTACATCTTCGTTTTTTAATAAATCCGCCATATATTTAATCAGTTCAGTATTAACAAAAGGCATGTCACAACCTATGGCAAATATATGGGAGGTTTTACTCTGTTTTAATCCGGAATACAACCCTATAAGGGAACTTTTTTTCCCTGCATCTACACAATCCTTAACAAATTTTACACCCTTCAACATATTATATTCTTCCGGTTCGTTAGTTACTACCAATATATCATCAAAAATATTTCTCAAGGGATCGACTACCCTCTCAATCATCGTCTTGTCTCCCAACCTGAGTAATGCTTTGTTCCTGCCCATCCTAGTACTGCCACCCCCTGCTAGTACTGTGGCAGTTACCTTATTGCTGCCCACTTTTATCAGCCCTCCAACATATAAAGACAAATTATAAGTAATCCGGTCTAATTATACCACATATATGCATAACTTGATAAAAAAACAACCGGGTTTATATAACACCCGGCTACATTTTAAAAATCCTTTACCTTCGAAACTACTGGTTGCTAAACAACCCTTCTATGTTGTTCATTTTGAAATTCAATTCTTTCGTTTTTTTCGATACCCCTTATGGAAGCCATTGTCTTTCTCCTTGAACGTTCAGGGTTGTAATTTAAGGTATTTTTCTTAAAAAATTTGAAATCATCCTATACGCTTCTTCAGGATCTTCTATACCTTCAACAAGTCTTTCCATGGGGCATTGATCGGTTCTGTCCATGTTTATGATATATGGTACCAGCTCGTTATATTCCACATTTATTCCGTTGTTTTCTAAAACAATTTTTGCATTAATACTCATTATATGGCCATAAACTGATCTGATTTCCGAAAATATTGATAAAAGTGCCAAGGCCTTTCCGACAACCTTATCCGCCATCGAAGCATTTCTCAGTAAATTTTTATTTTCCCCTATTTTTGAAAATATGGGTTTTATACCTTTGCCATATGAAGTCATTATCACATCTCCGTTTTTTACCAAAACGCAGGAATACCTCTCTTTTAGTAGTTTATCCCGAGCCAATATTTGATCTGACATCAACAGATTTCCCCCTTAGTAACTTTACAATCATAGGTATAACTATTATTTGAACAATTATACCTATTATACCTGTTTTGGCAGCCATAATTACGGCTATTATAGGATTTTGCATTTTAATATCAAAAAACACGAGCATAATATAAACCATAAAACCGTAAGCAATCCGCCCTATTAGCATAGCACCTAACAATGATGTAAATATGTTAATTTTCAGTTTATTATACAGCATCCCTGCAATAAAACCATATGCAGATAATTCAAGTATCATAATCGGTAACATGGGTATCGGTGCAATCGGTGGCATACCTGTAAGCAAATGGCTCAAAACCGGCGCCAGTATGCCTACATATAGTCCTGTAATCGGTCCCTCCAAGAGACCTGCCAACAACACCGGTATATGCATCGGTAAAAACACGGGTCCTGTGCCTATTGAATGGAACAACAGTGGGATTAACACCCCTAATGCAATATATAATGCACCTTTTGCTATGTTTTTTATATTCACAATCACCGCCCCCGCCCTTTATTCAAAAAGATTATTTTATTAAAATATTTATATATTATAAATATGAATACAAAAATGGGAATTCGAATTATAGGACCAAAAGAAGTTATATGAGCTTTTTGAAAATATTAAAAATCGCAAATAATGCTCCTATAAAGATAAAATTTTCAATTTTCCCGCCTGTCTTTATAGTATAAGGCAACCTGATCCGTTTGTCACTAAAAGGTATGAAAAGTCCTACACCCGCCTTTGTAAACATATCACCTAATAAATGCGATGCCATGCTTATTGCAAAAATAGCACTATAATCAACATCCCCATAGAACAGGCTGATCTTTCTGACAACAAAGGTACACCCCATTAAAAACATTATTGAATGAGAAAAGCCCCT
>JAAZJW010000061.1 GCA_012800145.1 Clostridiales bacterium
ATAGCGACAATTGCCACTATCATTGCGGATCTGTTCCTAGGCTTATTTTTCATCCTGTTTCTGGACATCTATATCACCAACTTATCCCAATTTCTTGGGCCTTATTAAAACCCTCCTCAGTGTATCTAATTCTTCTATTGTTTTTCCGGTGCCCATCACCACACAATTTAGAGGACCATCAGCGGTTTGCACGGGCATTCCGGTTTCTTTTATTACCAGCTTATCCAGCCCATCCAGCAATGCACCGCCCCCTGTAAGCATTATACCTACTTCCATAATATCGGCCGCAAGTTCCGGTGGGGTCTTTTCCAAAGTATATTTAATAGCTTCAATAATCTGACTAACAGGTTCTCTCAGGGCATCCATTATCTCAACCGATGTTATTTCCAAGGTTTTGGGTAACCCAGAAACCAGATCCCTGCCCCTAATAAGCATTTTTTCTTCTTTGGATTTTGGAGATGCGGACCCGATCGTTACCTTCACTTCCTCAGCCGTTCTCTCTCCAATCATTAGATTATATTCCCTTTTTATATACTGAACAATGGATTCATCCAGCTCGTCCCCACCGATTCTGATGGACTTAGCAGTTACAATACCCCCGAGGGAAATGATAGCAACCTCCGTAGTGCCCCCTCCAATATCTACAACCATACTGCCTGTGGGTTCTCCTACAGGCAACCCGGCACCTATAGCCGCAGCCATAGGTTCTTCAATCAGATAGGCCTCCCTTGCACCTGCCTGTAAGGTAGCTTCCTCCACCGCCCTTTTTTCTACCTCGGTAACTCCGGAAGGAACACTGACAACCACCCTAGGCTGTATTAAGGATCTTCTGGAATATACTTTTTTAATAAAATATTTCAGCATACTTTGTGTTACATCGAAATCCGCAATTACTCCATCTTTCATTGGTCTAATCGCAACTATATTACCCGGTGTCCTGCCAATCATTTTTTTTGCATCTTCACCTACAGATAGCACTGTTTTTGTATCATTTTGAATTGCAACCACTGAGGGCTCATTAAGTACAATACCTTTGCCCCTTACATAAACCAACGTATTTGCTGTTCCTAAATCAATCCCCATATCACGCGATAAAAATTTAAACACACCCATTTATAATGCTCCTTCCTTTTGCACAACAATTATATTATTTCTTTTTCCTTCATACTAAAATAAACCCCGTCCCCTATGATTATATGATCCAATACATTTATTCCGATAATAGACCCTGCTTCTATGAGCCTTTTTGTTATATTAATATCTTCCGTACTTGGTTTCGGGTCTCCGCTTGGGTGGTTATGTGCCAATATTATAGCGGAACTGCTCCTTCTAATTGCTATATTGAATACCTCTCTAGGGTGGACAATTGAAGCATTCAGACTGCCCACCGATATGTTTTCTATAGAAATCACATTATTTTTAGTATTTAACAAAATAATATTAAACATTTCCTTATTTAGATATCTCATTTCTTCCATTAGTAAATTCCCCACATCCTCGGGGCCTTGTATTTTGTAATTATCCACATTTGTTGTAAGGGCTATACGTTTTCCAAGCTCCACAGCGGCTATAACCTGGGACGCTTTTGCCAAACCTACACCCCTTATTTGCATCAGTTCCTCAATAGTGCAATCAGTAAGGGTTCTCAGTCCTTCACTGGACATATTTAATATCCCCCTTGCTAAATCAATTGCTGTCCTTTCCCTTGTCCCCGTGGATAATATGATCGCCAACAGTTCTGCATTAGACAAGCTTTGGCAACCATGGGTAAGCATTTTTTCCCTTGGGCGTTCACTTACAGGCATATTTTTTATGGTAATATATTCACAATAATTATTCACGACAAGCCACCCCTAAAATTTTGAAATTCTAAAGAAAACTGATATTAAAGTTATTATACAGTGCCATATTTAACCTGAACACCGGCAATCCAACAACGTTAAAATAATCACCCTCTATTTTTTCTATAAATAGGGAAGCCTTCCCTTGGATTCCATAGGCCCCGGCTTTATCAATATATTCATCAGTTGCAATATAACTTTGGATTTCTTTATCTCCTAATTTTTTAAAATATACCTTAGTACTTTCATGATCGATAAATTGCTGATCTGTTAAACAATCTATTATTGCAAATCCGGTAATAACCCTGTGAACCCTGCCCGAAAGAAGTTTTAGCATTCTATATGCATCCTGTTCATTTTGGGGCTTGCCCAGTATTCCGTCACATTCTACAACCGTATCGGCTCCGATAACAATATAAGGCCCATTTAATTTGCCGGAAACATTTTTTGCTTTCAGATAGGCAAAATGTTCAGCAATTTCTGTGGGAGAAAGTTGCTTGTCGATCCTTTCATCAATGTTACTGCTGATTACCCGAAAATCTATCCCCAAATTTTCGAGAATCTCTTTTCTTCTTGATGAATTAGATGCCAAAATTATTACCTTCATGTTTTCACCTACAACCTATTAAATATAATTAAAGATAATAAAAGTCCAATCAGGCCGGTAACGTTGGCCTTAAACAGCAAAGTTATTTGAAAATAAATAACCCCCAGGTTAACTTCTATGTTATTTAACCCCAGATGTTCGGGTCCATAACTCAAAAAAGGAACCGCATCACCAAAAAAATTACCTATTAAACTGCCCAAAACAACTCCTGTAATAACAAATAATACCAACAGCCAGGAATTTTTGTTCCTTCTCATTTTCATCCCTCATTTTCCTAGGTTCTGATTATATAGTCTGCATTGGTCTTAGTTTTGCTCAGGGTGTAATTTGCTGTAAGTCCGATAAATATTCCTGTGAAAATACTTGTTAGGGTTAATACAGGCAAGTAAGTAAATATTTTAGGATTTTTGATAATGATACTAGCTACCGTCAGCTGTGCTATATTATGTCCAAGGGCCCCGAAAACACTCACTCCTATTAGACTGAAGTATTTTCTAAAAAATCTATATATAATCCACATCAGAAGTGTGCTGACAAATGCTCCTGATATACTGTATATTGTGGAAATTGCAACACCCGATGCAATTCCCCCAATAAAACTTCTCAACAGATTGACGGTTAAAGCATATTTTATCCCATATATAGCCAACGTAATTAACCCAACAATATTGGCCAGTCCCAGTTTTGCCCCCGGTGCAAAAGCAGTAAACAGGTTGGGTATTACCGATTCAATAATATGAAGCCCTAATCCTACAGAAGTTAGCATAGCTAAATGTATCATTTTTTTTGTATTCATAAGTAGATTACACACTTTCCCTAAAATAATAAATTTGATTTCGGCCCCCAAACAAATTATACACTATTAATATTTTAACGACAATAAGTCCGGTTATTTAAACCCTAATTTAAAAATTCGTAATATAAAATCGGCACATTAAAAGTCTATCATTATATGTTTTAATATACAAGTGATTGGTTCTTTATATTTAACAATAATATTAAGGAGCTTTTTGGAAAGCTCCTCATTTTGTTACCTTAAAATTTAATTTTATAAACCAAGCCTCTGTTTTATTTCCAGATTACCTTCGATTGCCTTTGTGGGACACTTTTCAACACATGTGAAACAATTGGTACAGTTGTCATAATTAATAAATGCCAGATTATTTTCAAACTCAATTGTATTTGTTGGACAGTTTTTAACACAAATTCTGCATCCGATACATCCAACTTCACATATTCCCCTGACTATTTTTCCGGGATCCTTGTTATTACATGTAATAACAACGCTTTGTTTATAAGGTACCCAGTCTATTACATTTTTAGGACATACCTCTATACATTTCCCACAAGCAGTACATTTTTCAGGATCTATCCTTGCAACTCCCTGCACTATCTCGATTGCTCCGAACTGACACGCCTCCACGCATGAACCCAGTCCCAAGCATCCATATGGGCAGGCCTTGCTCCCGCCTTGAACAGCCGCAGCTGCCACACAATCCTGAATTCCTTCATATTGAAATTTTTCCCCACATTTTGTTATATCGCCGTCACAGAGAACCTTAGCTACCTTTTTATCCTGGGCATCGGCTTTCACACCCATAATTTCCCCTATTTTTGCAGCAACATCCGCACCGCCAACAGGGCAACCATTCACCGGTGCCTTGCCTTCCGCAATAGCACTTGCAAGCCCGTCACATCCCGGATAACCACAAGCTCCGCAGTTTGCTCCCGGAAGAACGTTTCTAATTTCAGTGACCCTTTCATCAACCTCAACAGCAAATTTTTGGGATGCATAGGCCAGACCTGCGCCAAATATTAAGCCCATTCCTCCAAGACTTATTATGGGATCTAAAATTGTTCTGAAATCCATATAATCACCCCTTTACACTAATCCAGCGAAACCTAGGAATGCCAATGACATTAAACTTGCAGTAAACAATGCAATCGGAAATCCTTTAAAAGCTTCAGGAATATTTGATAATTCTAGACGCTCCCTAATTCCGGCAAATAGTACAATTGCCAAACCAAAACCAATTGCCGATGCTGCTGAGTTAACAGTTGTTTCCAGTAAACCAAACTCTTCCTTAATATTTAAAATTGATACTCCCAGCACCGCACAGTTGGTAGTTATGAGTGGTAAATATATGCCTAGTGACTGATATAGGGTAGGACTGAATTTCTGTATAACCATCTCTACAAACTGGACCAATGCAGCTATTACAAGAATAAATGTGACTGTCTGCATATATCCCAACCCTAATTTTTCTAAAACGTATGTTTGTGCTAACCAGGTTATTACTCCTGCCAGGGTCATAACAAAGGTAACCGCCATACTCATACCGAAAGCAGTTTCCACCTGTTTAGAAACCCCCAAAAACGGACATATTCCCAGTATACGCGATAATACATAGTTATTTATTAATATACCGCTGATTATTATGACAAATAAAGACACCAACTCCACCCCCCTAATTTAAACACTTGCCTTCTTAGCTGTGAAAATCGAAAAAATGGCAAGAAGTATACCTAGAACCAAAAAACCCCCTGCAGGTTGAACTATAATAGACATCGGTTCAAAACTTCCCCACATAACCGTTTTTCCGAAAACTGAACCTGCTCCGAACAGTTCCCTGATAACTCCAAGAATTGTGAGAGCCAAGGTAAAGCCGAGCCCGTTACTCAAACCATCAACCGCAGAACTAAAAACTGAATTTTTAAATGCAAATGCCTCAGCCCTAGCTAAAATAATACAGTTAACAACGATCAGTGGCAAAAATATACCGAGCGCTTCATACAGAGGCGTGAAAAATGCCTGCACAATCATTTCTATTATTGTTACGAATGTTGCAATTACAACGATAAAAATAGGAATTCTGATCTCATCAGGCGTCGCCTTCCTGAGCATAGAAATTACTATATTAGAACCGATCAATACAGCTGTAGCCGCAAGGCCCATTCCAAATCCGTTTACAGCAGAATTTGATACAGCAAGAGTAGGACACATCCCTATTACCTGTACAAATGTAGGATTGTTAAAAATTATCCCGTCCATAAACACTCTTCTGTTATTCATAAACTCACCCCCGAAACTATAATTTATATGTTATCTTAATACACTATTGAACAGTTCTATTGATGCATTAATTCCACCTATTGCAGCAGTTGATGAAACAGTAGCACCTGAAACCTGATCAACATCCTCGTTTAATTTGAGCTCCCTTTCTACCGATAACCCTTCGAACTGCGAGCCAAATTCCTCCCCGGCAATCCTGTCACCTAGATTAGGGGTTTCCGATTGTGAAGATACCCTCATGCCTGCAATGGTTCCATCAACATTAATGCCTGTTAATATAATAACATCACCGCCATACCCTTTTGTCTTTGTCTTAATTACATAGGCATAGGTTTCCCCACCTTTCAGGGCCTCATAAACCTCCTCAACCCCTTTTACACTGAGGATTCCGGGACCTTCCATTACATTAAAATCTTCAGCATCGGGTAAAATCTCCTGCATATACGCTTTATTTGCTTCAATAGCCTTTTCCTCAATAATGTCTTTTGTAATATCATTTGTAATACTGAGTGCGCCTGCCGATACGGCAGTTACTATAAATAATATTAAACCTAACTTAACTATATCGCGCATTGGTTACCTCACCTCCCCAAATACCCTAGGGCTTGTATATTTTTCAATTAAAGGTGCTGCAATATTCATTAAGAGAATAGAAAAACCTACCCCTTCAGGGTAACCGCCATACAGCCTGAATATAGAAGTCAAAATTCCACAGCCCAGTGCAAAAATTACCCTTCCCTTTGGTGTCACCGGAGCAGATGCATAATCGGTAGCCATATAGATTGCCCCCAACATTAAACCTCCCGCTAACAGATGATACACCATGAAATA
>JAAZJW010000062.1 GCA_012800145.1 Clostridiales bacterium
ATTGGATTTTGTCTTGTCATGCAGACTTATCCCACTTTGGATGCCTAATATGGTTCGTGTTCCTCGGGCCGGGACTTTGCTCATCACGCTTCCTTCAAATTCCACGTCGCCGTGGACACCCTTGCGCTTGGCTAATGGTTGGCAACTGCCAGCCCCCATAGCGGACTTTCACCGCTAAGTTACGTATCATGCGTGGCACACAACAAAAAAACCGCAGTATTATTCCCGCGGTTCCCACAGACCCGATTTTTATGCTATTTTTCGGAGGTTTACTAGGCATTGACCTTTCGTGCCCGACATAATCTAAGACTTTGTAAATAGGATTCTTCTATAGCTTAATATGTAATCAGGTTAGGTTTTAATTATAACATTATGTTCCATAAATTAGCCTGAATTATTCACCATAAATTCTAAGACAGTGTTAAACACATTATAATCGCTATATTATAAACCTTTATTATTTTCACCTAAAAAGTGAGGCCTAAATGATAGCAAAAAGAACTCAACTTTGTTAAAATATAGTTAAGAAAACAAATAGCAAACAAAGGAGAATCCTACGAGATGAGGGGGAAAAGTTGGTCCGACATTATTCCTACAAGTATTAGAAAATAGAAAAAAGAAAGCGGATTAATGGAAAAACAATAAGAGCAAGAATTGTTTCTAAGAATGATATGGAATATATATTAAGGAGTACAACCTAATGGATAAGTATAAACAATCAAAAAATATACCGGATTTGGCAACTGCATTATTGGAATCCGAGCAATACGCCAAACGAGGACATAAGCTTGCCGGTGATGCAGTTTCCTTGTTAAAACGTACAGTCGATTCAATTTCAAGAGAATTGCAAAGAAATATTATTACTCTGGAACAGAGTAACATTAATGAGCGAAATACTATAAGGGATCTTTCAAATCAACTAGCCTTAATTAAACAAAACTTTGAGGAAATACCTCGCCAATTAGGTATAGGCCTAAAGGAAACTTTAAAAAGTCCATTTTCAATAGCACTTTTTGGACGTACGATGTCAGGCAAATCTACCTTAATGGAAATACTTACGCATGGGGATGGTACATCTATTGGCAAAGGTGCACAACGAACAACTAGGGACGTGAGAACCTACCCCTACAACAATATGATTATTATAGATGTTCCGGGGATCGCTGCATTTGAAGGACAGGAAGATGAAGATGTTGCTTTTGAAGCTGCGAAAAAATGTGACTTGGTTTTGTTTTTAATTACAGATGATGCTCCACAACCAAGTGAGGCAGACTGTTTGAATAGGATTTTGGGTTCAGGAAAACCGGTGATCTGTATTCTTAATGCCAAGGTAAATATTGATTCAGGAACAAATTTAAAAATGTTTGCACGTGATATTCGAAAGAAAATGAATATGGATAGACTAAATTCAATAAGGGCCCAATTTCTTGAATTCGGAACTCCATATGGAAAGAACTGGGGCTACCTTCCTTTTGCTTATGTTCATTTAAAGTCTGCTTATCTTTCACAACAAACTGAATGGGAATTGAAAAGTAATGAACTGTATAAAATGAGCCGTTTTGATTATCTTGAAGGATTAATCATTAAAGAGATTATAAAAAATGGCAAGTTTTATAAATTAAAATCACCTTTTGATATTGTTGTCAGACCTGTTATTGATGCATTTGAAACCCTGTTTAAACAAAGTGCACAAAATAGTGAGCAAGGTTCCATTTTAATAGGCAAAAGAAAAAAATTAAAGAAATGGACTGATAATTTTAAATCTGATGCTAAGAAAAGAATAGAATCATTTTTGGCTGCAACCTCAGGAGAATTACGAAAAGAAGTTGCTTCATTTGCCGAATACAACTATGATAACCCTAGTGCTGAACATTCATGGAAAAGTATAATACAAAGCCATAATATAGAATCAAAAGCTGAAGGCATATTAAAAGAACTGGAAAAGGAATGTGAGGAGGAACTGCAAGAAATTTGCAGAGAAATAAATTCAGAACTCAAATTTTCACATACGGTTTTTTCTGATAAATCAATCAATATGCCCTACCTTATTGACGGAAAGAGAGTTTGGAATTGGGCTACTGCACTGGCGGGTGGAGGATTAATAATTGCAGGTCTATTTGTTTTGGGCCCCATTGGTTTAGGGCTGGGATTTATTGTGGGATTAATGGGGTGGCTTGGTTCATTATTTTTTAGTGATTATGAAAGGAAAGTTTTAGATGCGCGTAGAAAGATGGAAAAAAAATTAATTGCAAGTATAGATAAAATGATTAGCAGCTTAAAGAAGAAAATGTTTGATGTTTTGTATGATAAATTATTAAAAAAACAATTATATTCGACTTTAAATGCAATTGATGAAATAGTCACCGTTGTATTTAAATTATCAGAAATACAACGAAACTTTGCTAAGACATTAAACACGAGGCTCTATGAGATGAACAAGGTAATAATTACCGAGGCATTGAATTATACGGGATTTTCTGGTTGTAAACGGCATATTATGAGTGCTGTAAGAAGCCCGAATGACACAATGATAATAATGTTAGAGGATGGTGATAGGTTTCCGGAAGACGCAAGGAAGGCCTTATCCGGTATATTAAAAGAGCATGTACGGTTTGTCTTTAATACCAATAGTTTAAAATCTATACTGGTGCAGGCGATTGGCAAGGGATGCGATAGAAATTCAGTTAGAATCCAATATATTGATGATGAACCTAGGATTGCGCGTATTTCTAATATTGATAATTTAGATGCAAAAGCCCTCAATCGTGTTCAATTAGCACAACAATTGACCGGGCTATTAATTATGAAATAACAAGGAGAGATTAAATTACCATGAATAATAAGAATGATATTTCTATAGTTGCATGGACAACTAAAAGCAAGGAATTACTTGATAAAACTAGTAGTGTATTGGAGAGACTCGGAATAGAGAAAAGCAAATTACCAAAAACCGTTTATGATAATAATAAACCTATAAGCGTTGTTTTTGCCGGCCAATATAGTGCTGGTAAATCTACTATTCTTAAGGCCTTAACAGATATCGATATTGAAATAGGGGAAGGGATTACTACACAAAAGTCACAGGTATATAAGTGGGGTGACATAAACGTTATCGACACACCCGGTATCCATACTATGTTATATCCGAATCATGATGATATTTCCTATCAAGCTATTTTTAATGCAGATATGCTGGTATATGTTATTACACATGAATTGTTTGATTCATATATAGGACAAAATTTTAGAAAATTGTTATTGGATGAGGATAAGGCCGGTGAAATGATTTTGATTGTAAATAAAATGGCTGATATTGGAAATACCAAAGAAAATCAACTTGTTAAACGAGAAGATCTAAAAATAGTTACTAGTCCCTATTCTCCAGAACAATTAAGAACTTGTTTTATTGATGCAAAATCCTACTTGGATAGCCTGGCGAAGGATGAGGAGGATGCAGAAATAGTAGAAGAATTACGTATTCGTAGTAATTATGAGGGGCTTGTAAACACAATAAACGATTTTGTGAAGGAAAAACGTATTTCATCAAGATTAACAACTGCATTGTATGGAATACGTGGGGTTCTACAGGAAGTTATTACCCAATTCGAACCTTCCTCCGGAGATGATGATGTTGATGCACTCGAGGAACATTTACTTCAGAAAAGAAGAATATTGTTTTCTACCCAGAGAAGGATTGAGCAACAAACAAGAACAATATATCAGGAAGCAGCAACTAGCATAAGAGACAAAGGGCGTGATATTGCTAATTCAATATATGATTATTCAAATGAGGACGACGCAAACGATGCAATTGAAACTGCTTATCGTGAAGTCGAAGAAATATCATCAACCTGTGATAACAATGTTATTTCGGAACTCGAAAAATTGTCATCTGATTGTGAGATTGAATTAGATGAATTTTATAAG
>JAAZJW010000063.1 GCA_012800145.1 Clostridiales bacterium
AACGCTTCAGGGTAATGTACCTTAAAATATGCTATTCTAAAAGACATCATGACGTATGCCGTTGCATGGGCCTTTGGAAACATATATTTGATTTTGTTACAGGAATCTATGTACCATTGGGGCACACCGTGTTCCTTCATTTCTTGTTCATGTCCCAAGGTCAACCCTTTCCCCTTTCTTATATTTTCCATAATTGTAAAAGATGTCTTAGGAGAAAGCCCCCTCGAAATCAAATAATTCATAATATCGTCCCTTGTAGAAATAACATCCTTTAACCCTGCAACATTGTCTCTTATTAAATCATGGGCATTGTTAATCCATACATCCGTACCATGTGATAGTCCACTTATACGAACCAGTTCCGCAAAAGTCTCCGGTTGGGTATCAATCAATATCTGTCGAACAAATTTGGTACCGAACTCCGGTATGCCCAAGGTCCCAACCTCACAATCTATTTCCTCAGCACATATTCCCAGGGGTTTTGTACCGGTAAATATACCCATTGTTTCCTCGTTGTTCAGGGGTATGTCCTTAACACTGACATTTGTCAGATCTTCAAGCATTTTTATAATAGTAGGCACATCATGGCCTAATACATCTAATTTTAAAAGTCTTCCACTTATGGAGTCATAATCAAAGTGGGTTGTTATTACCCCCGATTTTGAATCATTGGCAGGATATTGAATAGGGGTAAATTTATGTATATCATAATCGGCAGGCACAATTATAATGCCACCCGGATGTTGGCCTGAAGTTCTTTTTACTCCGGTACACCCATTGGTTAACCTGTTTATTTCGGCTGTGTTACAGTGCAGTTGATTTTCCTCAATATACTTACGTACAAAGCCATAAGCTGTTTTATTCCCTATAGTTCCTATGGTTCCGGCACGAAACACCTTACCCTCCCCGAAAAGTTTTTCTATATACTTATGGGCCTCACTCTGGTATTCGCTTGCAAAATTTAAATCTATGTCCGGTTCTTTATCACCTTCAAAACCGAGAAACACTTCGAAAGGTATGTCATGCCCATCCTTGATAAGCATTTCGTTGCATACAGGACAGCTTTTATCCGGCAAATCGACACCGGAACCATATGATCCGTCCGATATAAAATCGGAATATTTGCATTTTGGACACACATAATGGGGTGGCAGAGGATTTACTTCAGTTATTTCACTCATGGTAGCAGCAAGGGAAGAACCTACAGATCCTCGGGAACCTACCAAATATCCGTCATTCAAGGATTTAGCAACCAATTTATGAGCAATAACATACATAACGGCATATCCATTGTTAACTATAGAACCTAATTCCTTATCCAATCGATCCTTAACAATTGCCGGCATGTCTTCACCATAAATTTTTTTGGCCTTGTTGTAACACATATTTTTTAGTTCTTCTTCTGAACCCTCTATTTTCGGCGAAAATGTTCCATCGGGGATTGGCATCAAATCCTCAATTTTACTACATATCCTGTTTGGATTTTGTATAACCACCTCAATAGATTTTTCCGCACCTAAATATGAAAATTCCTCAAGCATCTCATCAGTCGTCTTAAAATATAGTGATGTCTGGCTGTCAATATTTCCAAAACCTTGCCCTGTCATTAATATTTGCCTAAAAATACTATCCTGGGGATTTAAAAAATGAACATCACCTGTAGCCACAACCGGTTTTTCAAGTTTGTCACCCAGCTCCACTATATTTTTGTTGATTTCCCTTAACTCATTTTCATTCTTAACCTTGCCCTTTTCTATTAAAAACATATTATTGGCAATTGGTTGTATTTCTAAATAATCATAATAATCAGCAATATGTTCTATTTGTTCGATAGGTTTGTTCGATAGAATACTCTGAAATAACTCTCCCGCTTCACAGGCAGTGCCCAATATAAGCCCATCTCTATGTTTGTCCAATAGGCTTTTAGGTATCCTGGGTTTTTTATAAAAATAGTTTAAATGTGATTCAGATACAATTTTATATAAATTTTCTAAACCTGTTTGATTTTTTGCCAAAATAACGATATGGTAGGTATTCAGTTTTTTGAAGTCGATTTTTGTACCCAATTGATTGTTGATGTCTTCTAGAGAGAATATGTTTTTTGATCTCATAATTTTTATAAGTTCAATAAATATTTTAGCCGTGGCCTTAGAATCATCCACTGCCCTATGATGATCCAGTAAGGGCACCTTAAGTTCTTTTGCAACAATATCCAATCTATGCCTCTTAAGATTGGGCAAAAGCGCACGTGATAAATTTAAGGTGTCAATTATCGTATTTGTGAAAATTTCATCAATTTTTTTTATGTTTTCCCTGATAAATGCTACATCAAAACCCGCATTATGTGCAATTACAGGCCTTTCTCCTACGAATTTTAAAAATTCCGGCAAAACAGTTTCCACAGTCGGTTTGTCTCTCACCATATCATCAGTAATGCCGGTTAATTTAGTGATTTTCACCGGTATTTCTATTTCCGGGTTTATTAAACTGGAATAACTATCGATAATTCTACCGTTTTTTATCTTGACTGCACCTATTTCCGTAATTTTGTCATTTCTACTTGATAACCCGGTGGTTTCTATATCAAAAACTACAAATTCTTCGTCAAAGGAATAGGTGTCATTCCCTTCCACAATTTTTATCCTATCATTTACAAAATAACCTTCCATACCGTATATTATTTTAATTCCATATTTTCTACCGGCATCCATAGCCTCCGGAAACGCTTGTACAACACCATGATCAGTTAAAGCTACAGCCTTATGTCCCCATTTCGATGCTTGCTCGACAAAATCGCTTATGGAAGAGACCCCGTCCATAGCGGACATTTGTGTATGTAGATGTAATTCGACCCTCTTTTCACGATGTAGGTCATTTCTTTCTACCCTGTCTATCTGTGTTATATCAGTTAGCATAACAACATTTTCCCTAATGAAGCTGTCATATTTAACGTTTCCTCTGGCGCGAATTGCCATTCCCTCAAAAAACATTTCTTCAAATTTAATTGTTTGATTTTTTCTTTCAAAAATCTTTGCTATTATTGAATTTGTATAATCTGTAATATTTAAAATTGCAAGCTCCTTGCCGTTTTTCAGTTCTTTTATTTCTATACTAAATATTTCCCCTTCAATAATAACATTATCTGAATCGAGCCCAATATCCGCAATTTTTTCAGTTTTTCCGGAAAATTTTTTACCAAATAAAATAGATGCAGATAAATGTTCCTTCTTATTTGGTTCATATTTTCTCAAATTAGGCTCCCGGTTGTTTGTACAAATTTCACAATTGATAGTTGTGTTGAACTGTTCTAAAAAATGCCTCTCTATCTGCGCATCCACCATTTTTTCTTTCATTTTCCCGGCAATTGTATCAGATTTAAACATAAGTCTTAAATCGGAATTCGTAACATTCCTGCTAACAGAATCCTCAGCAATACTAAATGGGGACACGTTTTTTTGTAAAATATATAGCAGATTTCTCCAATTCATGCTGATTAATTCTTCTAATGAATTATACTCTATATCGTATGAAAAATAAATTTCCACATCAATTTGTGAATTCTCTTTTATTGCTTTTTTCAACTGATGTAAGGAATTTTCTATTTGTCCATATTCAAGTATTTGTTTCCCTATTATCTGTAACAACAATTTTCTACTTCGTTTAAAATATTGAACCTTTTTTATATAACAGGATTCATAAGACGGATTTTCAGCCAACCCCAAGCTATTCAAAACATAGTTAAAACCAACACCCTCACAACAAGCCATAAAACCCCTCTTTCTTCGTTTAATGTATCAGATATCTAATTATATCCTTATACATTTGTAGTCTCCAGGAAATTCCTTTTATAAATCCCACCTTTTCTTCTTTAATTACATGAGTTACATTTTTCAGTATAACATTCTCTACATTAAGGTTGTACTTTTTTATTAGCTGGGAAAACGCCGCCTCAATACAGTATCCCTCTACTTCCATATCCACAATTTCATAAGCAACCCTCGACTTTATTGCTCTTTGTCCCGATAGGTTTGGAGCAATGGATTGTGCCAGATCTGTAATATATCTTCCGGATTTAAAAATCCCAATTGTCATGTCAACATCTTTTTCAAGTATCGGCAAAACGAGGGCCCTTATGTGATTTGAGGTTAAACCTACCAAATCCGCATCCAGTAAAACTATGATATCACTTTCACCTTCACAACATTTTATCCCTTTTTTTATTGCCTCGGCTTTTCCTCTGTTTTTAGACATTTTTACCAGATTGACATTATACTTTGATACAATGTTTGAGGTTGAATCCTGTGAACCGTCATCAACAACAATTATATTTGATACTATGTCGGTTTCAAGAATAGGAACGATAACTTTTTCAATTCGGCTTTCTTCATTATAAGCAGGTATAATGGCAGTAACCCTCATATAACCCCTACCCCCTAATACATCTTTTCGATTTCCTCTTCCAGTACCTCCAAAATTTCTTCTTCTTTTATTTTCTTTATAATTTGCCCCTTTTTAAATAAAAGCGCCGAACCGATACCCCCTGCTATACCAATATCTGCATCCCTGGCTTCCCCTGGTCCATTCACAGCACAACCCATAATGGCAACCTTAATGGGTTTTTTCAACTTGCCCAACCTCTCTTCCACTTGGTTGGCAATACGTATCAAGTCTATGTTACACCTTCCACAGGTGGGACACGACACTATTGTTATCTCGTTTTGGATCATACCCAGAGACTTTAAAAGCTGTCTGCCCACCCTGATTTCCTCTACCGGATCTCCGGTTAATGAAACACGAATGGTATCACCTATCCCCATAAGTAGCAATGCCCCTATGCCGGCAGAAGATTTTATTGTACCGGCCCATACTGTACCCGCTTCTGTAATTCCCAGGTGAAAGGGATAATTAACTTTTTCAGCCATTAATTTGTAGGCATCCACGGTAAGTCTAACATCACTGGCCTTCAGTGACACTACAATATCCCTAAAGTCCAGATCTTCCAATATAGCAACATGTTTCAGAGCACTTTCAACCATTCCTTCAGCTGTGGGATACCCATACTTGTCTAATATGGATTTTTCAAGTGAACCTGCATTTACTCCTATTCTTATGGGTATATTTCTCTCCTTAGCTGCTTTTACCACTTCCCTTACCTTTGTGGCCTCGCCTATATTTCCGGGGTTCAGTCTCAATCCGTCGACTCCTTCTTTTATGGATTGTAAAGCCAATTTATAATCGAAATGAATGTCGGCGACAATCGGTATTTTTATCTGTTGTTTAATTTTGTTTATAAACCT
This sequence comes from Clostridiales bacterium, assembly GCA_012800145.1. Taxonomy (GTDB): domain Bacteria; phylum Bacillota; class Clostridia; order Peptostreptococcales; family Natronincolaceae; genus JAAZJW01. The sequence continues at coordinate 5,298 of JAAZJW010000063.1, forward strand.
TGCGGCTTCTATGTTTGGTACAGCAATTCTAACTATATCACATCCTGCATTTTCCAGCCTTTCAATTTCTTTTATTGTACCTGCAGAATCCTCCGGGCTCATGGTGGTCATAGACTGAACCGTAATCGGGTTGTCCCCCCCTATATATACATCCCCGCATTTTACAACTCTTGTCTTTCTTCTCATCTATTCACCTTCCATGATAATAAACTCATGTTTATATAAAAACACATTATCATCCATATTATATGGTCCTACACTTGATTAACCAAAAAAACTCAATATATCTTTATAAGTTATAAATAACATCAGTGTTATTAAAATACCAAATCCTATTAAATGTATCATGCCCTCTTTTTCCGGGTCTATAGGTTTTCCCCTCAGGACTTCGGCTAATAAAAATATAATTTTACTACCGTCCAGTGCAGGAATCGGTAGCAAGTTTATCAAACCTAAATTCACGCTCAGGACGGCAGTCAGGTTCAATACATCCAGCCATCCTGTTTTTGCTACCTGGCCTACCAGGTTTAAGATCCCCACAGGCCCCATAACTTCCCCGGCAATGCCGGATTTCCCGCTAATCAAACCCCTTAAAAAAATTAATATATCGACTGTTATGGCCTTTATTACCGTAATCCCGTTTCTTACTGACGCAACTACAGACCTTCTCATGGTAATCATAATACCTATTGTCATCCGATTTGTTTCTATGTCCCTGGTAGGTTTCACGGTTTTTTCTATTCTGTTACCGTTTCTAATAATGGTAATATCTATGGAACTTCCTCCTGAATTGCCAATCGCATCTATAATGTTTTGCCAGGTATCCATCCTTTCCCCATTAATAGCATGAACCACATCCCCACCCTGTATTCCTGCATGTAGCGCAGGGGATTGGGGCATGACCTTGCTTATTCTTGTGGTGGGTACGCCTATAAAATAAAAAATAATCG
>JAAZJW010000064.1 GCA_012800145.1 Clostridiales bacterium
AGGTTCTAGAGGATATTTATTAAATATCGGGGGGTGTTTTTGATGAAAACAGTGTATTTGGCTATGAGCGCGGACATTATCCATAATGGCCATATAAATATAATTAAAAAGGCAAGAGAACTGGGGGAAGTTACGGTCGGTGTACTGAAAGATGAGGCCATAGCTTCGTATAAAAGAGCACCGTTGTTACCATATGAAAACAGAAAGGAAGTTATTGAAAATATCAAAGGTGTCGAAAGAGTTATACCGCAAAACACATTGGACTATGAGGAAAATTTATTATTATTAAAGCCCGATTATGTAGTGCATGGCGACGATTGGAGAACAGGACCCCAAAGTCATATAAGAGCAAAGGTTATCGAACTTCTTAAACAGTGGGGCGGGAAACTGGTGGAATTTGAGTATACAAAAGGAATTTCCGTTTCCAAATTAGATGAGGCTATCAGGGGGATAGGGATAACCCCTCAAATAAGATTAAGAAGCCTGAGGAGGCTATTGGAAATTAAACCTATTATAAGGATTTTGGAGGCACACAGCGGGTTAACGGGTTTGATTGTTGAAAAAACAAAAATAGATGAAAATGATTGCATTAAGGAATTTGACGGCATGTGGATCAGCAGTTTATGCGATTCCACGGCCAAAGGCAAACCTGATATAGAGCTGGTTGACCTTACATCCAGATTAAATACGATTAATGATATTTTGGAAGTGACGACAAAGCCCATCATTTTAGACGGGGATACAGGCGGCCAGGTGGAGCACTTTGTTTATGCCGTGAAAAGCCTGGAAAGACTGGGTGTTTCCGCTATAATCATCGAGGACAAAACAGGTCTTAAAAGAAATTCCTTATTCGGGATTGAAGTTTTACAATGGCAGGACAGCACAGAGAATTTCGGCAGGAAGATATCGGAAGGTAAAAAAGCCCAGGTAACGGAAGATTTCATGATTATCGCAAGGATAGAAAGTTTAATTCTTAAGGCAGGAATGGATGATGCAATCAGGCGCGCCAAGGCATATATAGAATCAGGCGCAGACGGAATTATGATTCACAGTAGGGAGAAGGATCCTTCGGAGATATTCGAATTTTGTACGCTGTATAATGATTTAGATACGAGAGTACCCTTGGTAGTTGTTCCGACATCATATTCACAAGTGACTGAAAAAGAGTTGGAACTCAAGGGCGTCAATATAATTATATACGCCAATCATTTGATAAGAAGCGCTTTTCCCGCTATGGTAAAAACAGCGAAAACCATATTACGAAACGAAAGAGCTCTCGAGGCGGATAAAAACTGTCTGTCAATCAAGGAAATATTAACTTTGGTTCCGGGAGGGCAATAAAATGATAGGGCCGAAGAATTTTTATAACACATTAAGCAAAAATAATATAAATTTCTTTTCCGGTGTACCCGATTCTTTATTGAAGGATTTTTGCGCATATATCATAGACAATGTTACTAAGGAGAAAAATATTATTGCGGCTAATGAGGGGAATGCCGTGGCACTGGCTGTAGGGCACTATTTGGCAACAGGAGAAATAGGGCTGGTATATATGCAAAATTCCGGTCTGG
>JAAZJW010000065.1 GCA_012800145.1 Clostridiales bacterium
AGCGTTGTTGTTTCTTGTTAATGTACAGGAGGCAATAATATTTTTGTTAGCCACCGGACCGCTTGGATTGGCTGCTGCACTTGTTGCAGTCCCTGCCATTCCATTTTGGCGGAAATCCTTAGTTTCCACCTTGCTACTGACTTGCGGTATTCTTCTTCTAATCTTTTTGGTAGGCCTGCCCGGCCTGCAAAATATTGTCAGTTCCTTGAATATAGCAATTTTTTTAGCTATTATTTTATTCAGTTTCCTTTATTCCTCGTTATTTATGGGTATAGCATTGTTTGTACAAAAGCGTATGTCTTCAATATTTGCCGAAAAGTGTGTCGACACCGATGCCGATGTTGATGCTGGTGTCGATGTCGATGAATCCCGGGTTTCTGATACCAGTTCCTTTTAACTTGGAACTTACTCCGATATGTTATTGGAGGACGTTCATTTGGTCATCCACCCTGCTTATTTTCCATATCACCCCGGATTTCGGGATTGCATTTGGGGCCATATCCGCAAATTCCCATACACCAAAGTCCAAAACATAAAGTGACTCGCCATCCCTGTCAAATTTAACATCAATGGTACGCTTCAGCCCGTTACCATGGCGTCCTGCCCGGGCCTTATTTTTGGTTTTCACGAACCAATCATAATCCCCTGTCTTCGGGTCTACAACCAATACACCGCTGGGCGCTTGTTCCTTAGTATCCTGTGTTAAAGGTTGGCCGTCGCCGAAGGCGGTTACGAATATACCCTTTATGGGGAAATTTTTGGGGGCATAGTCCATTTTCATGGGGGAATAATGTGGAGGCAATGAAGTTAATGGCGGTGTTACCTCGGGAGGATCTTTTATTATCGGGTTGCGGTTGATGCCCCGATCTGAGGCATACTGTTTATCCCATAGGGGAATTGTTCCCGCATAATCCGGCCACCCGTACCAGGCACCTTCCTTCAATTTTACAATCCAGTCCGGAGAATTTTTAGAGGCCCTGACTCCTCTGTCATCATATCCGAGGACACTGGCATAAATGTTTCCTTCCTCATCTTGGGTCAGTCCGTAAGGATTTCGCAGTCCGTCTGCAAAAATGGAAAGGCTTCCGTCTTTCATGTCTAAGCGATGGACAGCCCCGTTAGCCGGTACTTTCCCCTTAACCTTTTCGCCGGGTTCCCTGGTCCGGCCAAAGGGTGCAAAGGCCCCAGTGGTTCCTTTAGCAGTGGGATCGGCACTTTTAAGGTCGAGAGAAGTATAATTTTCCCCCGTTAAGGTAAAGTCCCTGGACGGAATATCATGAAAATCCGGATAACGGTCTGCCCAAGCATAAACGAAGTTATCCGAACCGACTACTCCTGCATTAGTCGCCGTACCTTGGCCGAAATAAATTGCACCGTCGGGCCCGAATAAAAGGTCTCCGTTTGGATGATCCCCGAGGGACGGCAGATGTGAAACTAAGTCCTTTCGTTTACCTGTTTTTATTTCCAACTCTGTTATGAATCCTCTATGGGAAACATACAAATTACCGTCTTTATATGTCAAACCGCTTATGGGTCCTTCAAATTTGTCGGCTATCTTTTTAAGTTTGCCCCCTTCATCCACCCTTAATATTTTAGCTTCTGTAGTTTTCGGTCCATAGCTGTGGCCGGATTCGGCAACATAAATAGTACCCTGTTCATCCATTGTTAAGCTGGTGGGGTAGGTCAAACCCTTGGCAATAACCTCTGCTCTGTAACCCCTTGGCAAATCAAGGTCCTCAGGGTTTGTGCTTATGGCCCCCCGCAAAAGGAAAGGTGTTGCTAAAAGAGCCAAAAGAACCAGACCGGCACCATAGCCCAGACTTCTCATAGATTTTCTTTCTGCAAATGCGTGGTAGATAAATGCCAGTGATATGCCGTAAACTATGAAAGTAACCAGTGTAAAAATGTGGTCCTGCGGACTTGTCAGTGACGGCGGGAAACCCAGCATTATCGGGACAAGGGTTAAAACCCCTCCGACCCAAAAAACAAGTCCTAACGCAGATCCGGCTAAAATCCTTTGCTTGATATCTAGGTGGCGATCCCTTACAAAAAGGCTGTAAATTAATCCGCCTATTATGCCGAAAAGTGCGGCAACTATAGATCCGTTGGTAAGGTCAGCTCTTGTTAAAATAAGGCCCAGGGCAGGCAGCAGCCATATCCCCCAAAATGCGAAGATTAAAATAAGACCGGCAAACAGTCCTGAAACCAGGCCTTTAGAAAGATTGTTTCCTATTGACACACGTATTCTCTCCTTTCATTTCAATTTCTGATGTTAGTTTGCTCTTTTAAATCGGATTAATACATGATAGGACTATCTAAATAATCTCATCCCATACACAGTGAATATATGCTGTGTGAAAAAGCACCTTTTTTACTTTTTTCATTCTACCCAACACTCAGTTAGCAATTTTAATAGGCCCACCACATTAATTTAAATAGTGGTAACTATGAAAAACCCTATTTTAAAACCTGGGTGTTGGGTCAGGATGACAATTTTCACACAGTCTGAACAGCCTGCGGTATTATCTTTTGATATCCCGCTAATTA
>JAAZJW010000066.1 GCA_012800145.1 Clostridiales bacterium
GAACATGCTTAGGGACTAGGGGACGGGAGTTCTTGTCCCATCAAATTCCATTTTATCTATAGGCAGAGAATGGTGAGATGGGAAAAAACTCCCGTCCCCTTGTCCCGTGCCTTCCTTTAACAACCGTTAAACCATTGTTGGTGACAAATTGGGTACGTCCCCTTTTGTCACCCTTTTGTCACAGGCCTGGCCAACTGATCCCTGACCAACCGACCGACTGATCACAATATCGGCGAAAAAACCCTGGCTGTGGACTCCTTGATTTTTTGTATAATCGGCCTGTTTATATACTCGTCCAGGGTCACTTCCCTGCTAACCTGCAGGTCCTCTAAAAAATCCTGTACCACACTATGATTTGTTTCCTTATCATAAACAAAGGCGTTCACCTCAAAATTCAATTTAAAACTGCGTATATCCAGATTAGCGGTACCTATGGAGACAAAGTTATCGTCCACAATAAACACCTTACCGTGAATAAATCCTTTTGCATACTGATATATTCTTACCCCTGATTCCAGGAGTTCCTTAAAGTGAGATTTCGATGCCCAAAACACGGTCTTATGGTCAGGTTTTATGGGCAGTAAAATCCTCACGTCCACCCCCCTCAACGCAGCTGTTTTCAATGCAAGTAAAATCCCATCATCGGGAACAAGATAGGGCGTTGTAATATATATCCTTTCCTCGGCAGCACTGAATGCGGAAAAATATGCTTGATGGATTGAAGCCCAATGGGAATCGGGCCCACTGGATGCAATCTGTATAATTTTTTCCCCACAGTAACCTTGTGGCGGAAAGTATTCAAAACCGTCTATAGTTTCATTGGAAACAAAATTCCAATCTGCTAGAAATATCCCCTGAAGTACATATACGGCTTCTCCCTGAATTTTCAGATGAGTGTCTCTCCAAAATCCCATTTTTTTATCTCTCCCCAGATATTCATCGCCTATATTTATTCCCCCTGTGAAGCCTATTTTACCGTCTACCACCAGTATTTTTCTATGATTGCGATAATTCAGCCTGGCCCCAAAAAAAGGCAATGCTACAGGCAGAAAACATCCAATCTGTACACCTGCATCCTTTAACGGTTTAATAAAACTATTTCTGAGCCTAATACTACCGACCGAATCATATATAAGTCTTACCTCTAACCCTTCTTCCGCCTTTTTTATCAGTGCCTGTTGAAATTTCCTGCCTATATCGCTATCTTTTATAATGAAATATTCTGCATGAATGTGTTCCTCCGCATTTTCTATGGCATTTAGTATTTCTGTGAATGTCGCTTCTCCGTTTTGTAATACTTTGACATTGTTATTCACCGTGACGGGGGACCCTGCATTATTTAGTAACAGTGGAATTATTTTTCCTCTGATATCTTTGAATCCCCTTTTAAATATCCCTTCATAGTTTATAAAGGGAAATTGTTCCTTCAGTAATTTGTTCAGGATAACATAGTCTTCACTTCTTTTTCTAATAAATGTCTTTTTCTTCCGATGGTTTCTTCCTATATATAAATATAAAAATATTCCGACTATCGGTAAAATAAACAAAACCATGAACCACGCTACTGTGCTGGAAGGATCACGGTTGTCTAATAATATGTCTATACCGATTATTATGCTTATAACCGTATAGGTTACCGTAAATATTTGAAATGGATTCATTTTATCATCTCCGATTGGAAATATAAATCATGAGTTATTATACCCATATTTAACGATTGTTTAACAATAGTTTAACCATTGTTTAGCCATTGTTTGACTATTGTTTAAAAACAAAAAGGGCTATTTTCATAGCCCTTTTTGTTTCTTTTATTGTTCCGCTAGGCGTTTATATGCCTCATATCTCTCTTTTGCATCGTTTTCCGCCTTGTCAAACAACATCTCCGCTACTTCGGGGAATGTCTTGACAAGTGAAGCATAACGCACCTCGCTTAACAAGAAATCCTTAAATGATGCTGTCGGTTCTTTCGAATCCAGAATAAACGGATTTTTGCCTTCCTCCTTCAGAAGAGGATTATATCTATACAGATGCCAATATCCGGCTTCGACAGCCTTTTTACCTTGCTCCTGTGTCTTGCCCATTCCCGCTCTGATACCGTGTGCAATACATGGTGAGTAGGCTATAATGAGTGAAGGGCCGTCGTATGCTTCCGCTTCTTTCAGAGCTTTAATCAACTGATTTTGGTCGGCACCCATAGATACTTGCGTTACATAAACATAGCCGTAGCTCATTGCTATCATGCCCAAATCCTTCTTTTTGGTCCTTTTTCCCGCAGATGCAAATTTGGCAACAGCGGCTGTTGGTGAGGCTTTGGATGCCTGCCCTCCTGTATTTGAATAGACTTCTGTGTCCAATACAAGGATATTTACATCATCCCCTGAGGCGATTACATGGTCTAACCCGCCAAATCCGATATCATAGGCCCAACCGTCTCCTCCGATTACCCATTGTGATTTTTTGATTAAAAAGTCTTTTTTATCGACTATTTCATCTATGACAGCATTGCCCTTTTCTGCATCGAGTAAAGGCAATATCTTTTCAGTAGCTTTTATAGACGCTTCTGCATTATCTTTACCCTCCAACCAGGCCTTGAAAGCGTCCTTTAACTCATTTGCAATATCAAGCTCAAGAGCTTCCATCATCAGATCTTTCAATTTATTTCTTATCTGCTTGATACCCAGGAACATGCCATATCCGTATTCCGCATTGTCCTCAAACAACGAATTAGCCCAAGCCGGTCCCTTACCTTCGGCATTTGCACAGAATGGAATGGCAGGAGCACTTCCACCAAATATTGAGGAACAACCTGTAGCGTTAGCTATGAGCATTCTATCCCCGAATAACTGGGTAATTAATTTGATGTAAGGTGCTTCTCCGCAGCCTGCGCAAGCTCCGGAAAATTCAAACAACGGTTGGGAGAATTGACTTCCCTTTACCGTGAATTTATTTGCCAGATCAGACTTATCAGAAACCGTTACGGCATACTCCCAATTTTCTTTCTGTGCTTCTATTTGTGGTGCTGCCGGCATCATTGTAATGGCTTTTTGTTTGGCCGGACATATTTCGACGCAGCTTCCACAACCTGTACAATCCAGTGCACTCACTTGGATTCTGTATTGCAATCCTTCAAAATCCTTGCCTATGGCTTTTATTGTTCCAAAACCTTCAGGAGCATTTTTAACCTCTTCCTCATCCAGCAAGAACGGCCTTATAGCTGCATGGGGACATACATAGGAACATTGGTTACATTGTATACAATTGTCACCGTTCCATTCCGGCACATTTATGGCCACACCGCGTTTTTCAAATTTTGAGGCCCCAAGCGGAAACGAACCATCCGGCGCATCTGAAAAAGCGCTCACAGGTAACATATCCCCTTTTTGTGCGTTCATAGGCCTCAATATATTTTTAATAAAGTCGGGTTCATCCTTTGCTGCGGTCGCGGCGGCTTCATCTTCCGCATCACTCCAACCTGCAGGCACATCTATTTTAACCAATGATTCCAAACCTTGGTCTACGGCTTGATAGTTCATCTGCACTATCTTTTCACCCTTTAGTCCATAAGAATCTACAATTGCCTGTTTTAGATATTTAATAGCTTCATCCAGTGGAAGAACCTCCGCTAATTTAAAGAATGCAGATTGCATAACCATGTTAATTCTTCCGCCCAAACCGATTTCAGATGCTATTTTAGTTGCGTTAAGTGTATAAAAATCAATATCATTATCAGCAATATACTTTTTGAGTGCTGCAGGTAGTTTTTCCTCCAGCTCCTCAGGCGACCAGGTGCAATTTAATAAAAATGTTCCGCCCTTTTTGAGCCCTTCCGTCAAATCATACATATACACATATCCTTGATTATGACAGGCAATAAAATCCGCTTCATCAATCAAATAAGCCGATTTGATGGGCTGTTTGCCGAAACGCAGGTGTGAAACTGTAAGTCCTCCGGACTTTTTAGAATCATATGCAAAATATGCCTGTGCATACATATCCGTATTATCACCGATAATCTGTATAGCACTTTGATTGGCGCCGACTGTACCGTCAGAACCCAAACCCCAGAATTTACACCTGATTGCTCCTTCAGGAGCTGTTATAACATTATCCTCTATTGGTAAGGATGTATGTGTAACATCATCAATTATACCGATTGTGAAACCGTTCTTCGGTTCTTCCGATTTAAGGTTATCAAACACAGCCTTAATTTGAGCCGGTGTGGTATCCTTAGAACCCAGTCCATACCTTCCTCCTACTATCAACGGGGCATTTTCCTTATCAAAGAATAGGGTCTTAATATCTTGGTATAAAGGTTCCCCCAGTGAACCCGGTTCTTTAGTTCTATCAAGTGTAGCAATTCTCCTAACTGTTTTTGGTAGAACATCAAAGAAATATTTTTCTGAAAAGGGCCTGTAAAGATGCACTTTGATTAAACCTAATTTTTCGCCCTTTGCATTAAAATAATCTATCACTTCTTCTATTGTAGATGTTACCGAACCCATAGCAATAATAATATTTTCCGCGTCTTCCGCACCATAATATGTGAATGGAGCATACTCCCTTCCGGTCAATTTAGTTATTTCCTTCATATAATCATTTACTACATCCGGAATGGGTGTATAATAACTGTTTGCAACTTCCTTAGCCTGAAAGTAAATATCCGGATTCTGAGCCGAACCCCTTAAACAGGGACGCTCCGGGTTCAATCCGCTATTTCTGAATTCCTTGATAGCATCCCAATCCACAAGATTTGCGAATTCGTCGTATTCCAATACTTCAATTTTTTGCATTTCATGCGAGGTTCTGAAACCATCAAAGAAACTTATAAAAGGAATTCTCCCCTTTATAGCGGCCAAATGGGCCACACCTGCCAAATCCATCACTTCCTGCACACCCCCGGCCGCAAGCAGAGCAAAACCTGTTTGTCTTGTGGCCATCACATCGGAATGATCACCAAATATAGAAAGTGCATGGCCTGCAACTGCCCGGGCGCTTACATGAAACACCCCAGGTAATAATTCGGCTGCAATTTTATACATATTGGGTATCATCAACAATAAACCCTGTGATGCGGTAAAGGTAGTAGTTAAAGCACCTGTAGCTAAAGATCCGTGAACAGCGCCTGCAGCTCCCGCCTCAGATTGCATTTCTGTTACCTGCACTGTTTGCCCGAAGATATTTTTTTGTCCCTTGGCACTCCATTCGTCCACATGCTCTGCCATATTTGAAGACGGTGTAATAGGATATATAGCAGCTACATCTGTAAATGCATAAGCAACATAAGCAGCGGCTGAGTTGCCGTCCATAGTTCTCATTTTTCTCGCCATTTTAAATCCCCCCTAATTGTACTTATTATATAATACTCAATTTTTCGTTCTACATACAAATGAGTATATTATTACCATTATATATAAAAGGGGGGAAGTATACAACTGTGAATAACTCCAAAATTATTTTGTAGATGGAGCTTCCCATCTCCACCCTGTATTTTATTTAGGATGGAGTGTTCTTGAAAGGTGTATAAAATTCCAAACAATTCGACA
>JAAZJW010000067.1 GCA_012800145.1 Clostridiales bacterium
GAACATGCTTAGGGACTAGGGGACGGGAGTTCTTGTCCCATCAAATTCCATTTTATCTATAGGCAGAGAATGGTGAGATGGGAAAAAACTCCCGTCCCCTTGTCCCGTACCTTTCTTTTTGTTACATGGGACACAAGGGGACAGTCCCTTTGTGTTGTTGAAAAGACACAACACAAGAGGAACTGGCCCCATTGTGTCCGACCAGATCTCAGTCAACCTTAAAACAATTGTTATTAATACCAACCCCTAAGTTTCATTGCCTCCGCAACCCTTTTGATAGAAATCATGTAGGCTGCTGTTCTCAGAGTTGTCTTATGTTCCTCCTTGAGAGCCCAGATTTCATCAAAGGCTTTTATCATCATCTCTTCCTGTTTCCTTTGTATTTCCTCAAATGACCAGGAATATCTCTGCAGATTTTGTACCCATTCAAAATAGGATACGGTTACTCCACCGCAATTCGCAAGGATATCGGGAATAACTATAATTCCTTTTTCGTTCATTATACTGTCCGCCTCAGGTGTGGTCGGTCCGTTGGCACCTTCACAAACAATTTTAGCCTTGATACCTTCCGCATTTGCAGATGTCACCGCATTCTCCAGAGCACATGGCAATAAAATATCGACGTCATAAGTAATGATGTCCTTTCCGGGAAATTCACCTTCGGCGCCCGGAAAACCTTTAATACATTTATGTTCTTTTACATATTCGGCCAATGCGCCAGCATCAAGTCCTTTGCTGTTATAAATTCCTGTGGAATGATCTGCAACCGCTACCAGTTTTCCGCCCAATTGGGTAATATATGTACCTGTAAAGGAGCCCACATTCCCAAAACCCTGCAGGGCTACTTTAGCATTCTTCATATCCAGATTTATTTTCTTAGCGGCCTCCCTGGCCATGAGAGCAACACCATATCCTGTTGCTTCTGTTCTAGCCAAGGAACCATAAAATTCAACCGGTTTGCCGGTATATGTTCCGGGTGCAAAATCCCCCGTTGTTTTTTGATGTTCATCTACCATCCATGCCATGACTTGTCCATTTGTTCCAACGTCAGGTGCAGGGATGTCCACCTTTTCCCCGACAATAGGGGCAATAGCCCTTGCATATCCCCTGGCTAACCTTTCTAACTCACCTTCCGATAACTCGAGGGAATCAGCGACTATGCCACCCTTGCCCCCTCCGAAGGGCACACCGACAACCCCGCACTTAAAAGTCATCCAAGTGGAAAGCGCCTTCACTTCATCCATATGTACTCCGGGGTGGATTCTGATACCGCCCTTAAAAGGCCCAATAACATCATTATGTTGTGCCCTATATCCTATAAAGGTTCTGACACTCCCGTCATCCATTCTTACGGGAATTGTAACCTCTAGCGTTCTCATCGGATTCTTCAGGATCTCAAATACCGCCGGATCTGTCCCCAGTCTATCACATACTGTTTTTACCTGCTGCTGAACAATCTCCAAGGGATTTAATGTTTTTTCAGCCACCAAAAATTACCCCCTTAAAATTTTTGAATATCTTTTGCTGCATACTCAGTTTAATATATATTTTTAAAAGTATATCATAATTATTTTGTCACTGCAAACGGGAAAATTACCAGGATGAAGCAAAAAACTGTCCCTAGCGCCTTGGAAAATCTAGACAACAAAAATTAGTCCTTTTATATTCAAATTTATAGTCAATACATTGAAAGATGTCATCCCCTCAATTTCCATTTTAACCTGTTCCTGCAATCTTTTGGCCAACGGCCTGATGGGATTGCCGTATACAACCCGTGCATCCATTTCTATGATGAGTCCCTGGTTGGTGTTGGTGATACCGATATTGCTGATCCCGGAGATCCCTATTGTTTTATTGGCTGCATAATATACCAGGTCCTCTATAACCCTGTTAGAAATAAAATATTTACCCATATAACTGAATGTAGGTCTGACAACAGAACGTTCCTCTGCCCCCGCGCTATCTTCCCTGCCAAGGCTTCTGAATATCCTTAATGGGTTCAGGAAATATCCCGAAAAATCCTTTTTTATTTCGAAGGTCGGAACGGGTATAACATGTTTCCCTTCTTTCGTTCGGTACTTCCTCGCCAATCCAATTTCCTCTTCAGTCGATATCTCATCAATAAAAACCCATTCCTTAATTTCCCCTAAACCCAAAGCTTCTACTATCCTTTCCACCATTTTGACAGAGGTACCTAAAACAAGTATCTTTTCAGGATTTTCCCTTTCTAAAATTTGTTTGACTTTTATCCTATGATTTTCGTTGAGAAAAATTGCCCTTTTGATGGCGCTCATAGAAGAATCTTCTCTTTTTGCAGAGCTTCCCCCTAGTACTTTATTCCCCTTTATTAATAATCCATCATCTATTATGTATTCGATATTTTTTTGTTTTGCTATATTAATAGCCTGAAAACTCTTTCCCGTGCCACTGGGACCCACAAGTACAAATACTTCCACCATACCAAGCCTCCAAACAAATCAATAATATTTTTCCGCTTAAATTCAGTGATAGAATTTATCCCGGGAAAATTATGGTGAGAATCATTATATATAACAAACTTTCTCATAAATTCATATCTTTTTATTGATTATTCTCTTTTCATATTGCTATAATACAGATAGCTTCGATCATGTTATACATACCTCATAAATATATTATATAGAAAGGTGGTGAATGTCTCGGTTTTGAAGGTTCCCGTTATATTGTTTAATGAGATCCCAGAAACCGGACGACATAACAATGGCCTATGTAATTACAGATGATTGTATTGCTTGTGGTGCTTGCGAAGCAGAATGTCCAACAGATTCTATTACAGCCGGAGATCCAATTTATGTAATCGATCCGGAAACTTGCATTGATTGCGGTGCATGTGCTAATGTTTGTCCAGTAGATGCCCCGAAACCGGCATAAAGCTAAACAAAAAAGTAGGATTTATCCTACTTTTTTTATTTATTTAACATTTCTAACTTTACGAGAAATTTTAATATGGCCTTCTCCTCGTTGAAGGTAAAATCATCTAATAAGGAGAATAATATCTCCTTTTCCTTACTTATGGTTTCATCGAAAAACAACTTTCCTTTATCAGTCAATTCTAAAATATAGGCCCTTCTATCGTCTTCACATCTGTTTTTACTTACATATCCCTCTGATATCAGACGATTGGCTATTGTTTTAAAAGTATTTCTGTCGATATTGAGGGTATCCATAACTTCAAACATTTTTTTCCCCTGTCCATCTCCAAGCAGTTTTAAGATTAAAAGGTCTGTAATCGACAAATAGCAATTATTGTTGCCGACACCTTTTTTATCTAGAATAATGATATTAGTAACAAATTTTTGTAGATATTCATATATTTGCGCATAATAATTTCTCATATGATCACTCTCAGCCACCCATTAATTCTTTCTGATCCAGATATGTCAGACTGTGTGAAAAAGCACTTTTCCTGCTTTTTGTCATTCTGAATGTAGCGAAGAATCTCGTTTTTAGGCCATTTGAGATCCTTCGCTTCGCTCAGGATGAAATTTTTCACACAGTCTGACGGGTCTGTTATGTTATTTCATTAGTCCTGTAGTCCTGCACAGCCGTGTTTATTTGCGGTATGGTGTCAAATTATCAGGGGGAATACTTTTGTATTTTGTTCCTTGTTTTAATTTTAAATATTTATAATATTGCATTCAAACGAGGAATATATTATACTGATGTTATTACCGACTGGCGGGTCGGCAATGTACATATAGTTATTATACAATAACTTGGTTGCTAAAGTAAAGAGTTATAGAAATATAAAACAGTGTTACATATTCGTTATCCTGGGACGTACAGAGTGGGTTTGACCTGCGAAGGATCTTAGATGATTTTGAATAGGGTGGACAGGGCAGTCTGTTCCTGCAATTTTTATAGTAATGGCAAAGAGCAAAATCGGGGGGGATAAAATGAACAAAAAATTAAAAATAATTATACCATTGATTGTAGTTTTAATAGGTGCGGTGGTACTAATATCAAGATTTGGCAATTTTACCGAATCCAACACAACACAGGAGGAAGAAGACTATACACCGGTAGAGGTACATAAGGTTACTGTCGGGACTATTGAAAACAAAATCAAGATTAACGGCAAAGTAGCTGCAAATGAAGAAATAGCGGTTATACCTAAAGCGATAGGTATAGTTACCAATGTTAACGTAAAATTAGGAGATTTTGTTGAAAAGGGCGATACACTATTTATAATAGAACAGGATGACATCGCAAAAAATGTTGAACAGGCAGCCAATGCTGTGCAAATGGCGCGCAATGGTGTAGCCCAGGCTGAAAACGGTTTAGAAACTGCAAAACTGAACTATAAACTGAACAAAGAAAAAATAGAAAACGCCCAATTAAATCTGGAACGGATTGAAAAATTATATGAAGAAGGTGCTGTGTCCAAAAACCAGTTGGAACAGGCACAATTGGCTGCTGACGGGAAAAACCTGGAGGTGCTAATGGGTCAGGTTAACCAAGCGGAGATAGCCCATAGACAGGCTCAGAGCCAGTTAAGACAGGCAGAAATAGCACATGAACAGGCATTGAGCGGTTTAGGGAATACAGTAGTCAAATCACCTATGGACGGATTCATATCCACACTGAGTGTCAAGGAGGGCCAGATTGCGACTAACAGTCAACCGGCGGCTACAATCGTAGAGACTGATAAGGTATACATTCAAATCAATGTTGTTGAAAATATAGTTAATAGGCTACATGTAGGGCAAGAGGTTGAAGTTAATGTTCCTGCGGCCTTTGATGACCACATTACCAGCACAATCAGTTATATCAGTCCTACAACAGATATAAGAACACAACTTTATGCCGTAAAAATTTACATAGACAATTCTGAACAAAAAATCAGACCGGGTATGAACGGGGAAGTAAAATTGAGCATGGATACTGTGGATTCTGCAATTGTTATCAGAGGGGACGCCGTTCTGGACAAAGAAGACAAAAAAACGGTATTTATAGTGGAGGATAACACAGCTATAGAAAGGGAAGTGATTACAGGTTTAGATACAGGGGATTATATAGAAATTAAGGAAGGGCTCGAAGAAGGCGAACATATTATTGTAGAAGGGCAACATTATGTAGAAGATGGCGGCAAAGTCAAAGTTGTGAGGGGTGATTAGCGTTGAATTTATCAAGTATAGCTGTAAAAAGACCCGTTACAATAACGATGATAGTTTTAGTTGTTGTTTTGTTGGGGGCAATTTCGTTAAACAGATTGCCTATCGACTTGTTTCCGGAAATACAATTGCCCATAGCCGTTGTATTTACTTCTTATACTGAGGCCGGACCTCAGGAGGTAGAGAATTTAGTCACAAAACGGATAGAAGGAGCTATTGCTACCGTAGGGAATATTGATACCGTAAATTCTATAACATCCCAGGGAAATTCCATCATAATTGCCCAGTTTAATGTTGGGACAGATATGGATTTTGCGTCATTGGAAATGAGAGAGAAAATAGATTTGGTAAAGGGATTTTTGCCGGATGATGCGTCGGAACCTATGGTGTTAAAAATAGATCCGAACATTATGCCGATACTGCAGATATCTATGTCCACCGGCGGTGATTTAGCGGAATTACAGTCCTTGGCTGAAGATATCTTTAGTCAGAGATTTGAAAGGATAGAAGGGATTGCTTCTGTCAGTGTAGGCGGAAGTTTTGTAAGGGAAATTGAAATAGTGTTGGATCAGGATAGTTTAAGCAGTTACGGTTTGAGTATAAATCAATTGGCACAAATCATAGGTGCAAATAATATGAATTTATCGGGTGGCACCGTGGATAAGGGAGCCCAAAAACTGTCTGTACGTGTAGTAGGTGAATTCGGTACTATTGATGAAATAAGAGATATGCCTATTACCCTGACAACAGGCGAAGTTATTAAACTGGGAGATGTTGCTGCGGTTAAAATGACTGCCAAGTATATTAGCACCGTTTCGCGAACCAACGGTAGGGACAGTATCAATATTTCCATACAAAAACAATCTGGGAAAAACACGGTACAGGCGGCAAACCTGGTTAACAAAGAAATTGAGGACCTTAAAAAAGATTACCCGAATATAAATATTGATGTGGTGTTGGACAGTTCAACCATGATTAAGGATTCCATTAATAACGTGGCAAAAAATGCCGTTATGGGATCGTTGTTTGCCGTTGTTATTCTGTATATTTTCCTGAAAAACATACGAACAACTCTTATTATAGGAGTATCAATACCCATATCTTTAATTGCATCTTTTACGTTATTATATGTTAACGGAATTACGTTGAATATGATGACTCTGGGCGGGTTGGCGTTGGCTGTGGGTATGTTGGTGGACAGTGCTATTGTAGTATTGGAAAACATATATCGTTTCAGGACGGAAGGCTATTCAGGACATGAGGCCGCTGTAAAGGGTGCATCCGAGGTAGGCATGGCCATTACCGCATCTACTCTGACAACAATAGCAGTATTTATTCCCATAGTGTTTGTAGAAGGACTTATAGGAACTATATTTAAGGATTTTGCTTTAACGGTTACTTTATCTTTGGGGGCTTCACTGTTAGTATCTCTGACCCTTATTCCCGTGTTATCGTCTAAAATTTTAACAACAGATAATGGCGCTGGGATAACCAAACAAAAAAAGAGAAAATTGGAGTCTGTTTATAATATCTTTGACAACATATTTGCTAAAATAGAAAATGTATATAAGAGATTGTTAGTTACGGGACTTAAACGCAGAAAAACTACTATAATTGTTTCCGTGGTTATTTTTGTCGTAAGTATAGCCAGTCTATTTGGTGTAGCAACAGAATTCATTCCTACCATGGATGAGGGAACTATGTCTATTGATATAAGTATGCCTTTAGGTACAAAAATTGAAAAAATGGATAAACTGGCGCGTATCATTGAGGAAAAACTAGCGGTAATTGATGAAATAGAAGTAATGTTTACAAATTTGGGTACCGGTGATATTGATATTTTAACGGTCGGAAGCTCAGGCGGTAACAGCGGAACCATATCGGTAAGATTGGTTAAATTAAAACACAGAAAGAAAAGCACCGCTGAAATTGCGGAGGAAATCAGGACCCTGGTAAGAGATATTCCGGGAGCAGAAATTTCTGTAAGGGAAACATCGAGTATGGAGATGATGGGATTTACTATCCCTATAAGTGTGAGCATAAAAGGGGACGAGTTGGAAGTATTGGAGAAGATATCTGAAGATTTTAAGCAAATTATCAGTTCTGTGGAGGGAACCAGAGAAGTTGAAACCAGTTTAAGTGAAGCAGTGCCTGAAATCGAGGTTCTGATAAATAAGGAAATTGCCGCAACTTATGGTTTGACTACGGCCCAGATTGCTTCTGCTGTCAGGGGTGTGGCGACCGGAGTTACGGTAACCAAATATAAAGACGAAGGCAAGGAAATAGATGTAGTAATAAAAGCATCCGGAGATTTTACGGAAAACTTATCTAATTTTGAACAATTGGATATAACCACTCCGACCGGAATTAATATACCATTACAGCAGGTAGCGGACCTATCTGTAGTAAGAGGACCTGTTCGAATAAATCGAGAACAACAGGAGAGGGTGGTAACTGTCACCGGCCAAATTACAGACAGAGACTTAGGAAGCGTCACTGCAGACGTTGCTAAAAAGTTGCAGGGGTACGAAATGCCCGGAGGTTACAGTTACAATATAGGCGGCGAAAGGGAAGAAATGGTAGAAGCTTTTGAACAGCTTTTCTTAGCACTTGCCCTTGCTGTAGTACTGATATATATGGTGATGGCCGCCCAATTCGAATCCCTAGTATACCCGTTTATAATTATGTTTACCGTACCGCTGGCCTTCTCCGGAGGGGCGTTGGCTTTATTTATAACTCGAAAGGCCTTAGGCGTAACGGCTCTTATTGGAGTGATTATATTGGCGGGTATCGTAGTGAACAACGGCATCGTATTGGTGGACTATATAAATGTATTGCGCAAAGAGGGTAAAGAGAGGTTCGAAGCTGTCACTACGGCGGGACC
>JAAZJW010000068.1 GCA_012800145.1 Clostridiales bacterium
ACCGCCCCGTGTTAATTCACATTTCCCTTCTGCCTTCGAGTGCTTTTGCTAACGTAATTTCATCAGCATATTCCAGGTCTCCGCCTACAGGAATACCGTGAGCTATACGTGTTACCTTGATTCCCATAGGTTTAAGGAGTTTAGATATATACATTGCGGTGGCCTCACCCTCAATATTAGGGTTTGTTGCGAGAATTACTTCTTCCACGGACTGATTAGCTAAACGGGTTAACAATTCCTTAATTCTGATGTCTTCGGGACCGATCCCCTCCAGCGGTGATATGGCTCCGTGCAAGACATGATAATATCCCCTAAATTCCTTGGTTTTTTCCATAGCTACTACATCCCTGGGATCCTCAACAACACAAATAACCATAGAATCCCTTCTTTTATCACTGCATATATTGCATATTTCCCTATCTGTTAAATTTGTACATACTTTGCAATACCTGACGCCCTTTTTAGCGTTCACAATTGCTTCAGCCAAACTATGTACGTCTCGATTAGACATACCTATAATATAAAACGCCAACCTTTGGGCGGTTTTCCTCCCTATCCCGGGGAGTTTTGCAAATTGTTCTATCAGTTGGGCCATAGATGTTGAATAATAATTCATGATTTGTATTCCTCATTTCTAGGACGATGCCGGATATCAAGCTATCCCGGACGCCAAACTATCACCGAATTTCAGGCAATAACTTGATAACTTAGTACTTGACACCGATAGTAGTTAAAACAGCCCCGGTATGTTCATTTTTCCGGTTATTTTGCCCATTTCCGAAGCCACCATGTCTTCCGCGGCACGGATAGCTTCATTAACGGCTGCTATAATCAAATCCTGCAGCATTTCTATGTCATCCGGATCCACAACTTCCGGTTCTATTTCAATTCCTATAATTTCTTTCTTCCCTGTAATTTTAACAGAAACAGCTCCCCCGCCGGCAGTAGTTTCCAGCACCTTTTCTTCTAATTCTTTTTGTGTTTGCTCCATCTGTTTTTGCATTTTTTGAACCTGTTTCATCATATTACCCATGTTTGGTTTACCCATTCCCGGAAAACCGCCTCTTCTAGCCATTAAAAATTCCTCCTTAGATTTTAAAGATTTTTTATTTTATTTATTATATCATAAGACCCGAACACAAAAAATATATATAAATACAGATCCCCCAAGAGCGGACACATTTTAACAACATTTATGCAAGAATTCCTCCACCTCTAAATCACCCTGTTCATGAAATAAAAATGTAGGTGGTGGGAGTATGTCACCTATCCACTATGTCCATTATATCGAGCACTTTTTTGGGCAGTGTTTCCTCGAGTTTTTGTATGGGGTCCTCCTGTTTATCTGAATCCGATACGACAGTCTCATCTTCTATAACAAATAAGGGCCTTACATTTTGTCCCGTAAGTTTCAAAATTATATTGGACATATACTCTTTATTTTCCTTTTTGTTCAGCCTGTCAAGATGAATTTCAAATCCTTCCTTCAATGAAATAGTTAATATTCCTTCCTTCAGTTTTCTTAAGGTTCCTGTCCCCGCCCTCAATAAGGCTCCTATATATACCTTTCCGTCTTTCTCCGTCTGGTTTAAAACCTGATTCCAAACACCCCTGATAGTGCTCAATGCTCTATCCTCATTTTCTGATTTCTCATTACTCTTTAATTTCGCATCGTCTTTTGGTTCCTTGCCGTCTTCCGGCTTTTCGTCATTTTCTGATTTTTCTTTTTGATCTGTGTCTTCTTTTATATGTTCTGCATGTACAGGTTTTGCTTTTGGTTGATCCTTGGTGGTATCCTGGTTTCGATTAGAGGGATGTGCTGTTTTATCTTTAATTTTATCTGTTTTACAGCCTGGTACTGTGTGGCCGTTTCTGTCACTGTCTGTTTTTCCCTTATCATTTTTGCTAATACCTATTTCCCCGGAAGCTATTATTTTTTCCAGTTGTTTTACCCTTTCTATAATTCCCTCCAATGAGTCATCTAATTCCCTATTGCACAAACTTGCAACAGCAATTTCCATTAACACCCTGGGTTGTGACGAATATTTTAGTTTTGATTCAATGTCGGATAAGGTATAGACAAAAGAACTTATTTGATTTATGTCAAACAATTTGCTTTGTTCCCTGAATTGTTCTAGCCTTTCCCCCGACAAGGTCAGAAATTCATCTGTTTCTACCTCCAATTTAGCAAATAAAAGGCTTCTAAAATGAAGTATCAAGTCTTTCATCAACTGTTTGGCGTCCTTGCCCTCTGCAAATATTTCATTAATAAGCGTGAGCACACCGGATGTGTTTCGTTTTGCTATGTTTTCGGCTAAACCGAATATGGATTCATAATTGACTGCGCCCAGCATACTGATTACATCATCATAACTTAAAATTTCTTTGTTAAAGGATATACACCTGTCTAAAATGCTTAGGGCATCCCTCACTGCACCCCCGGAATTTAGGGCTATTAAGTGCAAAGCTTCCCTTTCATAATCAATCGGTATTTCCTCACAAATTAAAGACAACTTATCCATTATATCTTTTATTTTGATGGGTCTGAAATCGAATCTTTGACATCTGGATAATATAGTTGGCTCCACCCCTTGGGGCTCCGTAGTAGCCAGTATAAAAATAACATGGGCGGGGGGCTCCTCCAATGTTTTCAAAAGTGCGTTAAAGGCTTCCTTGGTAAGCATATGCACCTCATCTATTATATATATTTTATATTTCCCCACAGACGGGTTATATTTAGTATGTTCCCTCAATTCCCTTATATTATCTATTCCTCTGTTGGAGGCGGCATCTATTTCTATGACATCCATTATGCTTTCTTCCAAAATACCCTTACAAATCTCGCAATTATTGCAGGGATTGGCATCATCCGGGTTTGTACAATTTACTGCTCTGGCAAATATCCTTGCTGTGGATGTCTTTCCCGTTCCCCTCATTCCCGCAAAAAGATAGGCATGTGCTATATTGGAATATCTGATTTGATTTTTTAAAATGGTAACTATTTGCTCCTGGCCTATTATGTCCTCAAAAACCTTAGGCCGCCACTTTCTGTATAATGCTTCATAAAACATGTTTCCACCTTCGTTCCTTTACATAAGCTTTGTCCCATACAAGATTTTTAAAATTTGCTCAAACAAAATTGCTGTAAAGTTTCCTTCACAAACACTGTTCACATTATCTTTTTATTTTTCCTTAAATGACAGAAAACTAATTTTTTCCTTTGTTATGACCGCTATATTGTCATCGGATAACGCAAAACATTTTAAAATATCAGCAGTATATGGATATTCCATCTTTAAGTTTCCGTTTTTATTATACCTAAATATTGTTCTCAGGGAACAAGCTACTATATCAGCTTTGTAGCTATCTATGTTGATAACCTCTTC
>JAAZJW010000069.1 GCA_012800145.1 Clostridiales bacterium
GACTAGGGGACGGGAGTTCTTGTCCCATCAAATTCCATTTTATCTATAGGCAGAGAATGGTGAGATGGGAAAAAACTCCCGTCCCCTTGTCCCGTGCCTAGACTTATGTGAACTACATACCAACCAATATCCGCTTATATAAAAATTTCGGAAGCCGATTTTTTTTAACCTTCCTCGCCGTTATTTTCACCTTGTAAGGCAGCCTGACATATTTTATGGTTTTCCTGTCAGTGTCGTATATTACAAAACAACTTTTATAGTTATGATCCCTGGGTTGTCCCACCGAGCCTATGTTGAATATATATTTTTTGCCTTTCTGCAGTTGTATCTCCCGTTTATAATCTATATCAGATACCATCTCTATATCTGCAAAGGAATTATCCCCGTTCGAAATAAAATATTGGGGCACATGGGTATGTCCTATGAACAGCAACTGTGTTTCCATAAGATCAAAACTTTCCCGGGCCTCGAAGCTTCTATCCATGTACAAAAATTTCTCCGGGCTGTTCAGCGTCCCGTGAGATATGGTGAAATCTTCTTCTCTATAGATTTTTGTCAACGGAAAATCCCTTAGTATGTTTTTATTTTTATCTGTCAGCTCATTTATGGTCCAAATCAGAGCCTCTTTGGCAACAGGATTAAACCAATCTAAATCTTCCCCATATACCACAGTACTATCATGGTTGCCCTGTATACAATCATAATCTTTTACAAGTTCGACGCACTCATTTGGGTTCGCCATATATCCTACTATGTCCCCGAGAACCACAATCTTGTCCACTTTTTGTTTTGTGGATAAATATTCAAGAACTGCTTCCAATGCCTCCAAATTTCCATGTATATCGCCTATCAATCCAATTTTCAACATTTAACGCCTCCATGTATGATATCCATACCATTATATACCTAAATGAATCCTGATACCAGGTACCTGAGTGTAGAAAACTAAGGAGTATGCTATAATTGTTGGTACAAATATGGGGCACAGACAAATTAAGGGATTTGATAATCTGTATTGTTATTTTTGCGATACAAATCAGAGTCAGGGGGTGTTTAAATTTGGGGTTAAACAAATTTATAGAAAAACTGAAGAATAGCTATATGGACAATAAAACCGGACACACGAAAGCACCTGATTTTAAATCATCCTCTTTTGTCAGGAAAAGAGTAGTGTTTTCGGGCAAGGTCCAAGGAGTGGGTTTTAGGTATGAAATACGCATATTAGCAGAACAGCTTGATCTGACGGGTTGGGTCAGAAATAAAAATCGTAACAAAGTTGAATTGGAAGTACAAGGGAAAAAAGACAAAATCCTTTTTTTAGTGTCACATATGAAATCCTTGAAAAGAGCAGTTGTTACGCATGTAGAGATAAATGAAATACCAATAATAAATGGTGAAATAGACTTCATAGTTAAATATAGTTAGTTCAACCGGCCACACAGCAAGGAGGTAAAAATGAGGGAAAATATTAGTATGATTCATTCCTATGCCGAGGTGACTGTAGTGCCATTAAGTTCCAGTTTGTATGCAGTTATCCATATGGTGCCCAATTTACAGTTTTTCGGTAGCGGCGCCAGAACAAACGGGTCACCTTCGGATATGGTCCATATGCAAGGAATTTGAAATCCAGGTGTTTGGGGGTCCTGAATTGCGGCTACGGTTCCATGAGGTATTTGGTCGATATCCACATATCGGCTTTCATCCCACCATCGACGAATTACTGCACGAGAATGATGAACGCTAAAAAGTGAAGGGCTGTCTCCCATATATGCATTCCAACGGGATATTCGATTTTCTTTACGGATTTTCGCGAGTTTGGTCTTCACCTTTTTTGAAGGCAGAAAATTACGGACGTGAAACCCAAGTGAATTTAAGCAATTAACAAGTGGGGTGAGCCCGGGTGTATTCAGTGCCAAGACAAGATCGGGTTTGACCATTTCAGCTTTGGCACATTTAATTTGTACTCCCCCTGCAGGTTTTACAAGTCCGCATGTGTCAATGAGTATTGCATCGGCTTCAGAGCGTTGAGCTGCCTCGACACAAACTTTGGTACCTGTCACTACAGACAGTTCTCTCCCATAGGGGGACGTTTTTCCAACCAGATACGATCCCTTGTTTGTAATTGATTGTGGGGATGTTGTGCTTTGTGTTAATATTCCGTAAGAAACAAAGCCCGGAGGGCCTATATCCGACTGCCCTATATCCGAATCGACAACAGCCACTTTTTGTGATTGTTCTTGAAACCAATGTGCCAAGGTTTTAACTACGGTGCTCTTCCCGGTGTCAGTTTCACCGATAACCATAATTTTAGGCCTGCTAGGGAGAAGCGAAAGCTCTTTGATTAATGCAGTATTAAGTGAAATCAAAACGGTTTACCTCCGGAAATTGTGATTATAATTAAAATTAGGGGCAATATCCCCGGCTGTTCCTTATCAATTACATTATCATAGCATCTTCAGAAAATCCAGAAAATCATTTCTCCTTTATATCCTTCAATACAAATTTTTCTTTTTCTCAGGTATAATTTTTTTAACATGTCTGTAATCATTTTGTTCCACCGAGCATATAAAATACTAGCGCAGAGCAATCTGTCCTGATAACCGATTTTCTTACTAATATGCACAGCCCTTAAATCTGCTAAAACATATCCTGTATTAATGAATAGCATATTAAAAACAGCAAAATAACAAGAAATATGACCAAATGTGACAGGCGGAACATTTCTTGTCCTATTTATGAAGTCTGATGCCTTCTAATCCTGTAAAATCTTGTTGCTAAAGGTAAATATGGTAACAGATTACTTGCAAGACAATGTAAAAAATGAGATAATAAAAGGGTTAAAAGTATAAAAATCAAATGGGGGGGGTCGAATAACAATGGATTTAAAGAAAATAAGTATACCTTATGCACTGTTGGGAATTGCCTATATAGCCTATTTCTTTACACACATAGCTGAACTTTATATTGCTATAGGTTTGATTTACTTATATCTTGCGTTTAAGCATTAGTAAAAATGGAATAATAAAAATTACTAAAATCTGGCATAACAGCTTTATTATTTTTTATTATAGTCCCAAAATCTAACAAGGTTTTGGGATTATTTTTTAAAACCCCTGTTTTACATGTGATATAATTAAATAAATTTACTGTGTCAGGGTTGGAACCTAATTTTATATAGAAAGCCTACTGATATAATATATTTTGAATATAAGGCACAGAAATGGGGTGTGCTATAACGATGAACTGGACCAAAGAACAACAGGCAGCCATAAATTGCAGGGGGTGCAATATTTTGGTATCTGCCGCAGCCGGATCGGGTAAAACCGCCGTACTTGTTGAGCGGATTATCCAAATTATTTTAAAGGATAAGATAGACATAGATAGACTTTTGGTAGTGACCTTTACCAATGCCGCCGCCGGGGAAATGCGTGAAAGAATAGCGGCATCTATTGTAAAGGAAATGGATAAAAAAACCGGGGACGAACGACATTTAAGAAAACAAATCAGTCTTCTCAACAGAGCGTCTATAACTACCATACACTCTTTTTGTATGGATGTGATAAGAAGACATTTCCATGTTATAGATGTGGATCCCGGTTTCAGGGTAGGGGATGTGACCGAAACCGGTATTTTGAGGCTCGAAGCCCTGGAAGAAACATTTGAAAAAGAATATGAAAAGGCAGATGATTTATTTTTTCAATTGGTAGAAACCTTTGGCGGAACAAAGGAAGATAGACCGTTGCAGGATTTAGTTTTAAAGTTATATAGCTTCATACAAAGTCAGCCCTATCCGGAAAAATGGCTTAAGGAAAAAGTAGAGGATTTCACACTTTCTATCGAGGATTTTAATGACAGCAATTGGGTCAGGACAATTGAAGGTAGGGTCAAAACCCGGCTAAAGGCAGCCATAGACCTTTTAAACAATGCTTTGGTTATTGCACGGGAACCTGAAGGACCGAACCCTTATGAGGGTGCTATACTTTCAGATTTAGCTTGGATAGACGAACTGTGTGACAGCTTGAATTTGTCTGTCACATCATTCTATGAAACATTAAATGACTTAAAACATGACAGATTAAAATCTTGCAGGGACGGTAATCCCGAATTGAAGGAACAATGTAAAAGTTTAAGGGACGAGGCAAAGGATATTATAAAGAACATTAAAGAAAATATTTTTGCTGCCGGTCCGGAAGAACATGTAAGGGACTTAAATAGATTATATCCGCTTATGGATTATCTATATAAATTAGTTATAAGATTTGCAAATACATACAGAGAGAAAAAAACCGACAGAGGGATCGTGGATTTTAACGATCTGGAACATTATGCTCTCAGAATTTTAGCCGATGAGCCTGTAGCCCAAGAGTACAAGGAGAGGTTTGAATATATTTTTATAGATGAGTACCAGGATAGCAACATTGTGCAAGAAACCCTCATTCAATCCATCAAACGGAAGGATAATCTTTTTATGGTGGGGGATGTCAAACAAAGTATTTATCGCTTTCGTTTGGCAGATCCGACCTTGTTTATAAAAAAATATGAGACTTTTAAAAGCACAGAGGAGGATATTGACAGACGGATAGATCTTTCCAAGAACTTCAGGAGTAGGGGTGAAATTTTAAACGGGGTTAATTATATATTTAAACATATTATGTCAAAGGAACTGGGCGAAATAGACTATGATGATAAAGTTTTTCTATATCAAGGCGCCAACTTTGAATCTGCTGATGACCCATCCATAGAAGTTAATTTAATAGAAAAAAGCACAGAAATAGATGAAGACATGGAAGAGGAATTGCAGGAATTGACAGATATAGAAGTGGAAGCCCGTATTGTGGCTAAAAGAATCAGGGAACTATTAAATGAAAAAATTTATGATGAAAATCTTGGGACCTATAGGGAGCTGGAATATAGAGATATTGTAGTGCTTTTAAGGACAACTCAAAATTGGGCACAAAACTTCTTGGAAGTGT
Organism: Clostridiales bacterium; assembly: GCA_012800145.1. Classification (GTDB taxonomy): domain Bacteria; phylum Bacillota; class Clostridia; order Peptostreptococcales; family Natronincolaceae; genus JAAZJW01. The sequence goes on from JAAZJW010000069.1 coordinate 4,974, forward strand.
TTATGAGGGAAGGTATACCTGCTTATGCGGATGCCGGCACAGGATATTTTGAAGCAATAGAGGTGAACATGTTTTTGAATCTCCTTAGAGTAATTGATAATAAAAGACAGGATATTCCACTACTCAGCGTTATGCGCTCCCCCATCAGCAATTTTACCATAGAGGAACTTATTAATATCAGAATACATGATAAGAGCGGTACCTATTATGATGCAATAGAGAAATATATAGAAGAAAATGATGACAATTTAAAACATAAACTTGTTTCTTTCATTGAAAAGCTCAACAGGTGGAGTGATGAGGCCAGATATATAAAAATAGATCAGTTTATTTGGAGACTTTTTATGGAAACCGGCTACTACCATTATGTAGGGGCCATGCCCGGGGGTCTCCAGCGTCAGGCTAATCTCAGAATTTTGTTTGATCGTGCCGGCCAATTTGAAAAGACATCTATCAAAGGATTATTCAACTTTATAAAGTTTTTAGAAAAGTTGCAAGGTGGTCGGGGTGATATGGGTGCCGCAAAAGTACTCGGTGAAAATGACAACGTAGTCAGGATAATGAGCGTTCATAAAAGTAAGGGGCTGGAATTTCCTGTGGTAATAGCAGCGGGTATGGGGAAAAATTTTAACCTCATGGATACCAACGCCGATGTGCTGTTGCATAAAGACCTGGGGCTGGGACCAAAATTTGTCGATCCAGACTTGAGAATCTACAGGGATACCATTGCAAAGCTCGCAATGCGAGACCAAATTAAAATAGAAAGCTTATCAGAGGAAATGAGGATTTTATATGTGGCTTTCACCAGACCAAAAGACAAGTTAATCATTGTAGGTTCCTTAAAAAATATAGAAGGATTGGCTAGAAAATGGAACAGGTCAGACAATGTCTACTTTTTGATGAACGGAAGGAACTATATGGATTGGATAGGACCCGCTCTCATAAAACATCCTGATGGAGAAAACCTGAGACAGTTAGCCGGTTTGCAATTTGATGAATCTAAATATAATGGGGAAAACTCCAAATGGACAATAAATATTTTAGGAAGACAAGCTATAGTATTGGAAGAGGAAGAAAAATTATTAAAAGAGGAAGAATATAGAGAAAAACTTATTAATTTTAATAGGGAGGATTTCCCGCCCAATGATTATACAGAATATAAGGAAGGAATTTATAACAGATTGAGCTGGGAATATAGACATAAGGATTCAACCCTTATACCGTCTAAATTATCCGTGTCGGACGTTAAGAAAATGACTATTAAAGAGATGGATTCTATTATTTATCAAATACCGACTTTGGCTAAGGTCCCAAAATTTATGGAAGGCAAGAAAATTTTTACTGCGGCGGAGAGAGGTACTATTATGCACTTTGTTCTCCAACACCTGAATTTGGAGAAGGTTCACAGCAAGGAACAGATAGGTGAACAAATAGATTTTATGGTAGCAAGTGAGCTTATTACGAAGGAAGAATCTAAAACAGTAAATATAGAAAAAATATCGAGTTATTTTGAAAGTGGAATAGGTAAAAGAATGCTCATGTCGGAAAAAATATATAGAGAGTCCCCTTTTGTTATTGAAAAACCTGCTAGCGATATAATCAAGGGATTACCTGAAAGTTCCGAGGAGAAATTACTTATACAAGGAATCATAGATTGTTACTTCGAGGAAGAAGACGGATTAGTATTGGTGGATTATAAAACCGATGTTGTGTTTAATGGGGATGTTTCGAGTATAAAAGCCAGGTATAAGGTGCAGTTGCATCTTTATAGGGAAGCCTTGGAAAAAATTACTGCAAAAAAGGTAAAGGAAACTTACTTATATTTGTTCGATATAAACCAAGGGGTAAGAATGTAAAAACATTTTGATTATTCTTTAAGTTGGCGTTTTTTCTGATATAATAAAAAGAATATATATTTTTGTAGCGGGAATGGCGAGAAATTTTATCCCATAATAAACGATAAGTGCCATATGCCAAATGTATTTGGTTGTGTTTTGAGCATCAGACAGGAATGGGGACATATGGCAGTATCGGGTACAAAAATAAAATTCTTAAAAACGGGGGGTGTGAATAATGAATAGGCATATACTATCCATATTGGTAGAAAACCAATCAGGGGTCTTGAGTAAGGTTTCAGGTCTATTTACAAGAAGAGGATATAACATTGACAGTCTGTCCGTAGGGGAGACGGAAAATCCCGATGTTTCGAGAATGACCATAACCTTGCAAAGGGATGAACAGGATGTTGAACAAATAAAAAAACAGTTAAATAAACTTATAGATGTAAAAAAGGTCATGGAATTAAAAAAAGAGGATTCTGTTTGTAGGGAGCTGTTGCTTATAAAGGTAAAGGCGGATATAAAAACCAGATCGGATATAATAGGTATATCGGGGATATTTAAAGCAAACATAGTAGATGTGGGCAAAGAAAGCCTGGTACTGGAGCTTACCGGAGCCAGCGAAAAGACAGATGCATTTATAGAAATACTGAAGCCCTATGGTATATTGGAATGTCATCGTACCGGCATAACAGCGTTAAAAAGAGAAGGAAGTTAATATATTGGCGTTATAGTTATGTTTGTCCGCTTGTCCGGGGGAAATTTTTTGATTTCGGCAAGCTGTTGACAACCATAATTATAAATGGTATTATGTTATGGTGGCCGGGATGAAATACACAATAGATAGTTTCATGTTGTAATTACTTCCGAAATACAAAAAAATATTAAGCAATTAATATTTATATGTATAAATTGTAAAAAACCCTGATAAATTTCGGGGTTTTTTGATATCAAACCTTGCATAAATTAATTAATAAAAAATAACAAAAAATGCTTAGATATTGTTGACAATAGTATATGTATTAGTTAGTATGATAATTATAAGTTATGCCATGTACGTTTTTTAAACATCCTTTAACCATATGGGTGTTTTTAAATAGTGCATGAAAATAGAAGCCATAGAGGAGGACTATGCATGAGTTCGGAAATCATAAAAAAGGAAGATACTAAAATCACATTAAAATTAGTTGTAGAATCCGCAAAATTTGAGGAGGCTATCAACAAAGTTTACAACAAAACGAAATCTAAATTTAATATTCAGGGGTTTAGAAAGGGAAAAGCCCCAAGGAAGATTATCGAAAGATTTTATGGCATAGAAATTTTCTATGAAGATGCTATTGAAATGGTTTTTCCTGAGGTTTATGAAACTGCTCTGAAACAGCATGATATTAAGCCTGTGGATCATCCGGAAATTGACATTGAAGAAATTGATAAAGGTGAGGATGTTGTATTTACGGCAGTTGTAGAGGTTATGCCGGAGTTTGAGGTTGCAGAATACAAAGGTATAGAAGTAGAGAAAAAAGAGTATAATGTACAAGAAGAGGATATTCAAAAAGAATTGGATGTATTATTACAAAAAAATGCAAGAATGATTGCCATAGAAGATAGAGCCGCACAAGAAGATGATATGGTAATTATTGACTATAAAGGGATGGTAGACGGGGTAGCCTTTGAAGGCGGTACTGCGGAAAAGCAAAGCCTTACAATCGGATCGGGGCAATTTATACCCGGTTTTGAAGAACAGTTGGTGGGTAAAAATATAGGAGATGAAGTAGAGGTAAAAGTAACCTTCCCGGAAGATTACTACGCCGAAGATTTAGCGGGACAGGAGGCTGTTTTCGAAGTAGTAATACATGAGATAAAAGAAAAGGAACTCCCGCAATTGGACGATGAGTTTGCAAAAGATGTTTCGGAATTCGATACATTAGATGAATTAAAAGAAGATGTTAGGAAGGAATTGGAAAAGAATGCGGAAAACAGAGCCGAGCAAGAATTAAGGAATAGTATTATAGAACAGGTGTCTGGTAAAATAGACATTGAAATACCCGATGTAGTCATCGAAAGGCAAGTAGATAACATGTTGATGGATTTTGGATACAATCTACAGTACCAAGGATTGAGCCTGGAGCATTATCTACAAATGACAGGAATTAGTGGGGAGGATCTGAGAGAACAAATGAGAACGGATGCTATCAAAACCATTAAAAATGAACTGGTACTTGGAAAGATTGGAAAACAGGAAAACATTGTAGCAACTGATGAAGAGTTAGATGAGCAAATCCGGAAAACAGCTGAGCAATTTGGCCAAGATCCCGAAAAAATGAAATCGAATTTAGGGGAAAAGGAACTAAAATCAATTGAAGAAAGTATAGTCTTTAGAAAGACAATTGATTTCCTAGTTGAAAATGCCAAAATAGCTTAGTTTAACATATTATAAAATAAAAATATTAGGAGTGAAAAAAATGCCATTGGTTCCTATGGTTGTAGAACAAACTAACAGGGGGGAGAGGTCTTTTGATATTTTCTCCAGGTTATTAAAGGAAAGAATTATTTTCCTGGGCCACGAGGTAACTGATATTACCGCTAATTTAGTAGTAGCCCAATTACTGTTTTTAGAAGCCGAGGACCCTGATAAAGACATTCAGCTATATATCAATAGCCCGGGGGGGTCCATAACTGCCGGTATGGCTATATATGATACAATGAATTATATTAAATCGGATGTATCTACTATATGTATCGGTATGGCCGCGAGCATGGGTGCTTTTCTTTTGGCGGCAGGGGAAAAAAATAAGCGATTTGCACTTCCAAATGCCGAGATTATGATTCACCAGCCCTTGGGAGTAACAAAAGGTCAGGCGGAGGACATTCGGATTCATGCGGAGCGAATTTTAAGGACCAGAGATACAATAAATAAAATATTAGCTGAAAGAACGGGTAAACCGCTAGAAACAATACAAAAGGATACAGATAGAGACTTCTTCATGGAAGCAAACGAAGCCAAAGAATATGGCATAATTGATGAGGTAATAACTACAATAAAATAGTCGCTATTTGAAAGAGGTGTAAAGATGTCCAGATTTGATGAAAAGAAGCAGTTAAAATGCTCTTTTTGCGGTAAGTCCCAAGATCAAGTAAGGAGGCTTATTGCCGGTCCTAATGTATATATTTGTGATGAATGTATTGAGCTATGCCAGGAGATCATTCAAGAGGAATTCGACGAAAATATGGAAATTGACCTGGTAGACCTGCCGAAACCAAGTGAAATAAAATATATATTGGATCAATATGTAATTGGACAGGAACGAGCTAAGAAAGCCTTAGCTGTTGCCGTATATAACCATTATAAAAGGATTAACATCGAGGATATCAAAGGTGAAGATATAGAGATCCAAAAGAGTAACATTTTAATGCTGGGCCCTACGGGCTCCGGTAAGACTCTTTTAGCGCAAACGTTGGCCAGAAGATTAAATGTTCCCTTTGCAATTGCAGATGCCACCTCCCTAACAGAGGCGGGCTATGTGGGTGAAGATGTTGAAAACATACTTCTCAAGCTTATTCAATCGGCAGATTATGATATTGAAAAAGCCGAAAGGGGCATTATTTATATAGACGAGGTTGATAAAATAGCCAAGAAATCTGAGAACCCATCCATTACGAGGGATGTAAGCGGTGAAGGTGTACAACAGGCATTGCTTAAAATATTGGAGGGGACAGTAGCCAGTGTGCCGCCGCAAGGTGGGAGAAAGCACCCTCATCAGGAATTTATCCAAATAGACACTACTAATATTCTATTTATTGTTGGTGGTGCCTTCGGTGGAATAGAATCAATTATCCAAAAACGTATTGGCAACAGTTCTATGGGCTTCGGAGCTAAAATTGAAAGTAAAAAAATTACGGATTTGGGTTCTATATTGAAAAAGATACAGCCTGAGGACCTGTTAAAGTTTGGGCTCATCCCGGAATTTGTCGGTAGATTACCTGTGGTAGTGACCCTTGATCAATTAGGTGAAGAGGATTTGGTGAGAATACTGACGGAACCTAAAAATGCTCTTACCAAACAATATAAAAGATTGTTTGAAATCGATGGCGTAGTTCTGGAAATAGAAGAAGAAGCGCTTAAAATGATAGCTCAAAAGGCAATGGATATAAAAACCGGCGCCAGGGGGTTAAGGGGCATTATAGAAGGGGTTATGTTGGATATTATGTACGAAATCCCATCCAGGGGAGATGTTGAAAAGGTTATTATTACGGAAGATACCATTGTTAATGAGAGTGAACCTGAAACTGTTTTAAAAACATCGGATAAAACTGATTTAGATAAAAAAGACCCGAAAGAATCCGCATCATAAGAAATGTCCTAACTTAGGTTGGGGCATTTTCTTATCTGTGTGTCAAGGGTGTGTCAAGGGGACGGTGTGTCAAGGGTGGTGTGTCAAGGGGACGTTTCGGTTGACACATCGCGATGTGTCAACCGAAACGTCCCCTTGACACACCACCCTTGACACACCGTCCCCTTGAC
>JAAZJW010000070.1 GCA_012800145.1 Clostridiales bacterium
ACAAAAATGTGGGGCTTTCATAGCAATGACAAAAAGCGAGAAAAGTGCTTTTTCACGCAGCCTGACGTCCCCCTGTGTTCATTCCCCTGTGTTCAGGGTGTCACAAAAAGCCCCCTATTTGCGTTATAAGAGTAGAAATAGATTTCTTGATTTGATTTTTGGTGAAAGGAGCGATGAGGTGGAACCGAATGAACTCAACAATACCTTTGCAACAGGTGGGGAGCATGAACTGCGATGTGCCGTTCAGCTCTATGGCCAGCCCCTGCTAAGATATTGTCATAACATACTTTGTGATTATTTTGAAGCACAAGATGCTGTGCAGATAACATTCATTAAGGCTTACAACAAGAGAAACAGTTTTAAAAACGGGACATCTTTGTCGGCATGGTTGTACCGGATTGCATATACCACCTGCATTGATTTGCTTAAAAAGAAAAAATTGTTGTTATTTCTACCGCATATTAAAATCAAATCATTTGTTAACAAAGGGGATGAAAACACAGAATTTATAAAACATGACCTGAAAAAGGCACTTTTAAAATTATCTCCGGAGGAACGTGCCTTGGTATTCAGCAGGGTTATTGACGAAAAAAGCTATAAGGAATTAGAGGAAATATATCGTATATCGAGCGGTACATTGAGAAAACGCTACGAAAGAGCAAAGAAAAAATTGTCTAAGGCGTTACAGGAAACCGATTCCTATTATAAGCAATTGGGGGGAAATAAAGATGAAATATGATTATGATGAAAGGATTATAAAAAGTGCTCTGAACAGCATACAGACACCTGAATATGATATTGTTTCGGAAGTGGAAAAGGGGATCCAAAAAAGGAGCCCTGCTTGGAATTTTAAAAGATATGCCTCGGTAGGATTGGCGGTTTGTCTTTGTTTCATACTTACAATCGGGGCAATGGCGGCAACAATTCCGCGTTTTAAAAATCTCTTACCGATGGTGGGTTCTGATTTTATGTTATTATTGCAACCCATAGAAATTGCCTGTGAGGACAATGGTATTAAAATGGAAGTAGTGGGAGCCATGAATGATGATGAAATGGCTGTCATTTATATTACGATGCAGGATTTGGTAGGGGACAGAATTGATAAGACCCTGGACATTTATAACTACAGACTGGCCGGAACTCATATAGCTACCTGTCAAATGGTTCATTTTGATGAAACAACTAAAACAGCAACCTTGCGTATGCAAGCTAACGGCGGGAAAAAACTGAACGGCAAGAAGGTGCGCTTTCAAATAGATTCATTTTTAAGTAATCTATTAGAATTTGATAACATCGAAACGGATATTGATCTTTCGGACATTAAAAAGACCGGGAATTCCCAAACAATTCCGCTGGACACAAAGGCCGGTTTTTCAGGCGGCGGCGGTGGTGGTTTATTTGAAAAATTGCAATCCCAAGGGGAAATAAGAATCCTGGCCCCGGACCAAAAACAAATCACCTTGCCCCAAATAGATTTCGCATATATATCTAATGTTGGTCTTGTTGATGGTCGTCTCCATGTACAAACCAAATGGATTGGGGACGGTATCGACGACCATGGGGACATATATTTGGTGGATTCCGAGGGGAATGCTATATACACAGATGTAGCTAATATCTATTTTGGAATAGATAAATCAGGCAGGAGCAAATATGGAAGGGACTATATAGAATACATTTTTGATGTATCAAATTTAGACCTTGATGATTTGAGACTTATGGGGAATTTTGTTTCACATGGCAATTATATAAAGGGGAATTGGAAAGCTACGTTTAAAATTCAATCCGTCGGTGGAGAATTGCAAACTAACTGTGATATCAAATGTGACACCCTAAACATAAATAATGTTAAGGTATCTCCCTTGGGGGTAACTTTAGCAGGCCGTGGTGGATTTAATAAATCTGCGACAGTACCTGTTAGTGTTAAAATGGCTGACGGTAGCACCCGGGAGATGGGACCGGGAATATGTTACAGTGATAGCGGAAAAACCAAACTTAAATATATATCAGCCTTACCATTGGATATCTCTAAAATCGAATCGATTGTTATTAATGGAACGGGCATAAATTTTAATTAA
>JAAZJW010000071.1 GCA_012800145.1 Clostridiales bacterium
ATTTTCAATCTATTTTATAAACAGTGGTTGGAATATGCTCAAAATTAACAGGGAAATAGAGACCTCAACAAATGTCCAGTCCTCGATATATAACAACACCCCTAGAAATACAATTTCTAAGGGTATTTTAGATTTGCTGAAAGTTACTTCCTGAATTGATTATTTGTTTTTAGTTAATATCAATCCTTCTAATACTCGAACTGTCGCCTTTCTTTTTGGGTAATTCCAGGGTCAGCACCCCGTCTTCATAGTTTGCTTTAATCTCTTCTGTTTTAATATCCGATACGTCAAAACTCCTTGTAAAGGAACCATGCCTTCTCTCCCTACGGATAAAGTTATCTTTGCTCTCTTCCTCACTCACATTATGTTCGGCTGAAATAGTCAGTCTATTATCATCAACATGAATATTGATATTCTCTCTGCTGAAACCCGGCAGCTCCGCTTCCAGCATAAAGCTGTCCCCCTTATCAACTATATCAGTTTTGAAAGCAGAGAACCTTTCCCCAAGATTTTGCATAAAATTCTTTTCTATCTCGTCAATAAATGGAAACATATTTCCCCTTCGACGAAAGGGTGTCAAATCAAACATTAGATATTCCTCCTAAATTAATATTTGATTATATTTTTTCCAATAAAAATTTCTATATTCATATGTTTATTTCATTCTGCGCCATTTCATTTCTTCACCGAACACATCATATTTTTTCCTTTTTGCCTTAATTTCCTCCATTTCTATTTTATATATGTTAACCTTCCCCAACCCTTCCCTAACTGCCATATCAAAGTAATCCATTTTGGTCGGGGTATGTTTTTCACATATAAGTCTCATGGCTTTGGTTTTTTCTTGTTCATTTTCTACTAACTTTATCCTGCCTTTTACCACCGCAGATTCATATTCTGTTGTGAAGACTTTTCTGGTAAGCAATGCCGCTTTAGACTCATCTTTTGCTATTTCATCCAATTCTTCTTTGGTGCAGTTTTCCGGAATTTTGACTTCTCCGACAAAAACTACACTAACGTTTGGGTTTTTAATAAAAGTCTTTACCTTTTTGCCTTCCCTTGCCGAGTGGAAGTATAAATTGTCCCCGTCCCTTACGATAGAAAGGGGTACCCCGTAGGGTTCATTATTTTCAGTGACCATAGAGAGGACGCCGTATCTTGATTTATCTATAACTTCAATACCGAATTCTTTGCCCATTTCTCTATCTTTTCGCCTCATAATTTCCTCCTCCCAATAATACCGGAACAGTAGAAAACTGTCAAATTGTATAAAAAAAGGGCAGAGGATAGACTGTGTGAAAATTGTCATCCTGAGCAAAGCGAAGGATCTCAAATGGTCTAAAAACGAGATTCTTCGTTACACTCAGAATGACAAAAAGTAAAAAAGGTGCTTTTTCACACAGTCCGAACCGTCCCGTATTATGTTTAATTATTAACCGCCAGTGCCAGCTTTCCTTGCTCAGTCGTGACCCTGATAGTATCCTTATCTTTTACATCCCCTTTGATAATGAGTCTTCCTATTCCGGTTTCCAGTTCTTTTTGCAGGAACCTTTTCACAGGTCTGGCTCCATATTGAATTGAATATGCCCTGTTTAGAACCAGTTCCTTCGCTTCATCGGTAAAATCGATATCTATTTGTCTGTCCTTCAGCCTTGATTTAATCTCATCTATTTGCAGGTCAATTATTTTAAATATCTCATCTTTTTGCAGTGGCCTGAACATCACTATTTCGTCGATTCTGTTTAAAAACTCCGGTTTGAATGTCCTCCTCATCTCGGATTCTACCATTTCCCTTGCACTGACATCTATGGTCCCGTCCGGCCTTATTCCTTCCAACAAATATGAGGAGCCTATGTTTGATGTCATAATGATTACTGTATTTTTAAAATCTACTGTCCTTCCCTGATTATCCGTAAGCCTGCCGTCATCTAAAATTTGCAGGAGTATATTGAATACATCGGAATGGGCCTTTTCAATTTCATCAAACAAAATAACGGAATAAGGTTTTCTCCTTACGGCCTCAGTCAGTTGTCCCCCTTCGTCATAGCCCACATATCCCGGTGGAGCGCCGATTAACCTGGAAACTGCATGCTTTTCCATGTATTCGCTCATATCTATTCGCACCATATTTCTTTCGTCGTCAAACAGGGCGGATGTCAACGCCTTTGAAAGTTCCGTTTTCCCCACTCCCGTAGGACCCAGGAATATAAAACTTCCCACAGGCCTGTCAGGTTGCTTCATTCCGGCGCGTGCTCTTATAACCGCATCCACTACCGCATCCACAGCCTCATCCTGTCCTATAACCCTCTTATGAAGTATTTCATCTAAATTTAAAAGTTTTTCCCTTTCCGTCGATACAAGTTTTGTAACCGGTATTCCTGTCCATTTTGCTACAACTTCGGCTATTTCCTCTTTTGTGACCTCCTCTTTGAGCATTTTGTCATCATCTTCTTTGGCATATGCTTCTTCGAGACTCCTTTCTAAATCCACTATGGTACCGTATTTAAGTTCGGACAGTCTTTCTAAATCGTAATTCCTTTCTGCTTCCTCAATTTGTCTCTTAACCTTGTCAATTTCTTCTTTTATATCCTTTATTTTTACAATGTTTTTCTTTTCATCTTCCCATTTGACCTTGAGTACGTCAAATTTCTCCTTTGAATCCGCCAATTCCTTTTCTAATTTTTCTAACCTTAACTTTGAAGCCTGGTCTGTTTCCTTTTTTAATGCTGCTCTTTCTATTTCTAGCTGTAAAATCTTTCTTCTGATTTCATCTATTTCAACAGGCATGCTGTCTATTTCCGTTCTTATCATGGCGGAGGCCTCATCCATCAAGTCTATGGCCTTGTCGGGCAGAAATCTGTCACTTATATATCTGTCGGAAAGAGTAGCCGCGGCTATCACCGCACCATCTGAAATTCTGATTCCATGATGTATTTCATATCTTTCCTTCAGTCCCCTTAAAATGGATATAGTATCTTCAACACTGGGTTCGGTAACCAAAACTTTTTGGAATCTTCTTTCCAAAGCCGCATCTTTTTCAATATATTTTCTATATTCGTCCAAGGTAGTTGCACCTATCGTGCGAATTTCTCCCTTTGCGAGCATTGGTTTTAAAAGGTTTGAGGCGTCCATGGAACCTTCCGCCCTTCCGGCACCGACTATGTTATGAAGTTCATCTATAAACATTATTATTCTACCTTCGGATTTTTCAATTTCCGATAATACCGCCTTCAGCCTTTCCTCAAATTCCCCCCTGTATTTTGCACCTGCTACGAGGGCACCCATATCTAAAGCAAATATAGTTTTGTCTTTCAGACCTTCGGGAACATCCCCGTTAACAATCCTCTGAGCCAATCCTTCGGCTATGGCTGTTTTACCTACACCGGGATCTCCTATCAACACAGGGTTGTTCTTGGTCCTACGAGATAATATTCTTATTACATTTCTGATCTCACTATCCCGTCCTATGACCGGATCCACCTTCCCCCTCCTGGCCTCTTCCACCAAATCCCTTCCAAATCTACTGAGAGCTTCATAAGTACCTTCGGGATTATCTGACGTAATATTTTGGCTCCCCCTGACCTTCATCAGAGTTTCTAAAAATTTTTGCTGGTTTATATTGTATTTCCTGAATATCTTTTCCGAAATTCTTCCCTTTTCCTTGAGCAATGCTATATAAATATGCTCTACCCCAACATATTTATCTCCAAATCTTCCCGCTTCCTCCTCGGCTGAATTTAATATTTTTGTATACCCACGGCTTGGATAAAGAGAGCCCCCGCCTCCTGTTTGTTTGGGTAATCTGTCTATTTCTCTTTCTACATCGTTTTTAACAAGCAGAGCGTTTTCCCCCATATATGATATTATTCTGGGTATCAGTCCGTCTTGTTGGTTTACCAAGCCGTAATGAATATGGATTTCTTCTAATTGCGGGTTTCCGTTTTTTATGGCTATATTCTGTGATTCTTGTATTGCCTCCAGACTTTTTTGTGTAAATTTGTTTAAGTCCACATTTTCACATCCTTTCTTATCTTAATTGATATTTTATACACTTTTCAAGAACACTCCATTCTAAATAAAATGTAGGGTGGAAATGAACCCCAAAATCTTGTAATTACTGATATAATATTATTATATTGTAAAATGCCAACCCCCTCAGGAATTATATCCTGAGAGGGTTATATATCATTAAAATCTATTACTTTAGCCAATGTCAATCTTTCTGCTATCCGGACTGCTATCCTTTTTGGGTAGGTTCAAGGTCAATACCCCATTTTCATAGTCTGCTTTAATATCTTCTGTTTTGATGTTCGATACATCAAAACTTCTAGCGAAAGAACCGTACCGTCTTTCTTTTCGGATGTAATTGTCCTTGCTTTCTTCCTTAGATTCGCTGTGTTCTGCTGTAATGGTCAACCTGTTATCATCGACACTGATGTTGATGTCCTTTTTGTCAAAGCCTGGCAATTCTGCTTCTAATACAAATTTGTCTCCCTTGTCCACTATGTCAGTCCTAAAATCCGGCAATCCAAATCCCAGGTCTTGCATAAAATTTTTCTCCATCCTGTCGAAAAGTGATAACATATTGTCCCTGCCTCTTCTGAAAGGTATTAAATCAAACATTTAAATCCCCCCTAAACAATAAATATTTATTTTAGTCCAACCTCTTATTGTTGGGCTTGGTTAGCTTTGTTTTTTATGGTTTGTACCATCTTAAATTTTCTACATTATTACTATACCCACATTTTAGGAGGGGAAACATGAAATTGCTACTAAATCCTGTCATATAATCTGAATTAAAAGTTGAGATCTCTAACAGATTGTACTCCTTTTCTTTTCTTGGCTTTATATAAGACCTTATCCGCATTTTCAAACAGTTCCTCATATGTGTTTTCTCCTTCTAAAAGTGCGGAACCGCAACTAACCGAAACATAAAAGTCCTCATTCATTTCCCGGATAAGCAGATTTAACTGACGACACTTCAGTTTTACAAGATTAATAGAAGGAACACCTTTCATATATATACAAAACTCATCCCCGCCGATACGTCCGATAATATCGTCTTGTCTGAAGGTAAGTTTCATGCCCGTACTTATGTTTTTTAACACCTGATCACCTGCTAAATGTCCATATGTATCATTAATGTGTTTAAGGTCATCACAATCTATTACTATCAAAGCATCTGTCCTATTTTTATCCCTGTTTTTTATACTTTCATTTATGAGTTCTTTCGTGGTTATGGCATTATATAAACCTGTCGGTCCATCTAACTTTGATTTTATAATGAGTTCTTCTTTTTCCTTTATCTCATCGTGAATATCAATCATCTTTCCAACAATAAAATCCGGTTCTCCTTTTTCATCATGTATGCTCAGTCCGATTGATTTAAATGTGCCTATCTCGCCATTAGCAAGGGGGAGTTTTATTACCGGTATATTTCCGTCCAAATTATTGCTTAGCAATATGTCTTTTAAAATATTGCTCGCTTTCCTTAACTGTTTTTGGGTTCCAAATAGCCGGTTACATTTTTTTGATAACTCTAAACGACCGGACTTAACAAAATATTCATATAAATACTCATTGGAAGCCTGGGACAACATCTCGTTTTTCTCATTTTGTGCCCTGAGTATTTTATTTGAGCGAACATTGCAAACAACACCACACAACAATATACCCATCATTAAGAAAATAGCACCAAATATTTCCTTGCCATATATGTCAATTATCATTGAAAAGGTTATCTTTCTGTCAATACATAATGTCTCATCCAAAATTAAGGCCTCCATTTTACCCTCATCAATCGCATCAATTGATTTATTGATTATGGAAAGTAATACCCTGTTGTCATTCGGAACACCCATGCAATATTCCCTTAATTCTTTCTTTTTGGGAATTGCAATAATGTTTCTATAATTATTTTGTAATATATAAAATATTACGGAATATGTATTTCCATATCCATAATCGGCCTTTCCTTTTTCTACAGCATCCAAACTTTCTTCTCTTGTATCAAAATAAACTATATTTTCCTCATTTATTCCCTCGGGAAGCACCCTACCCCTAACGGCGGCATATGTTTTATCATCTAATTGGTTGGACTCTAGCGAAGAATTTATATATAATATTGTTTCGGTCTTTAAAAACGGTTTCGATAAGACCATTCCATTAGACGCATAATGATATGGAATCCCGAAGAATATATCATGATCAATATCAGCATAGGCTTCCCTGTTGGAATCATATAGCTTATACTGAAAAATCAGACCTGTCATATCTGATATTTCCTCGAGCACACGTTTGGAAATACCTTGAATTTCACCTCTCGTGTCAGTATATTGAATAGGAGCTGCCCCGTTGATAGATACTGCCTTCAGTACGCCTGCTTCAGCTATGTAATTTCTCTCTTCATCCGTTAAAAGCAGTCGAGCCTCCGCACATATAGGTACTCCCATAATAATAAATATACCGATAATTATAGGTATCGCTTTTCCCGACATCCATTTTCCTCCTGTTTTCTCTTTCCTGCAAGATTATTATCCACCCAGTACTTTCAGACTATATTGTACATTAAACATATGCTGTAAGCAAACTAAATTTTTTATAAAAAGGACAAGGCACGGCACTCCTTTGCTTGGATACACCATAAAAATTCCTTCGGAACAACTAGCCGAAACACCTCCCGTTTCCTTCCATATTTATATCGCTTGTGGTATAATATGGCTGATGTGAGGAGGGATCCCATGGATGAAGAGAAGGTTGAATTTAGGGATAACTTGCATCTCTCAATCAAAGTACAATCCATAAAAAGGTATCCCATTCACTGGCACAAAAATGTTACAGAAATACTCCTACCCATCAAGGGTTCCATTGAAGTTATTGCAAACTACGAACATATATTAGTGAAAGAAGGTGATTTTTGGTTTGTAAACAACAAAACTATCCACTCTGTTAAAGCCCCCCAAAGGGCAATTGTTGCAGTTTTCCACATCAATTTAGATTACTTTCAGAGACAATCCGAGCACATCAAATACATGTTCTTTAGAAACAACATGTTTGCTAGGACCCGAAAGAAAATTGAAAGTGATAATTTCGACGACGATATAAGGAAGGAGCTCAAGATCCGGTTTAGGGAATTATTGGTGAATATGCTTAAGGATATAACCAATAATGTTCAATTACCAAAAGGGCTCCAGGAGAATTTTGAATTCCAGCTAGTTCATTCGATGATGCACGAATTCCACTGGCTGCAATTTCTGAGGAAAAAAGATGACTATATAAGTCCTTTCCAATTAAACAGATATCTTAGGATTATTAAATTTATAGATGGAAATTATGGAAACAAAATAACCCTGAAGGACGTAGCATCCCAGGAGTTTGTCACAAAAAATTATCTTTCCCATTTTTGGAAGGGCCTCAGCCATTTCAGTTTTCAGGAAAGGCTCAGTTATGAAAGGACAATAAGAGCAGAACTATTGTTATTGACCACCAATATGAGTATTTACCATATATCGGAAGAATGTGGGTTTTCAGATGTAAAGTATTTTTATAAATATTTTAGACGATGGTATGGCTCTACACCCCTAGAACATAAAAAAAGATGTCTACTATATGAAAAAAAAGGAGACGATTACCGGAACCTGGAATTTAACAGCATAAGAGAAATGCTCGATGATTATATCAATGCACATCTGTTACCCTATAATATTGACGGTCAAGATTCAATGTTCTCTTCCTTTATTAAAAATTGCAACAAAATAAAACGTCTGTACCAAGCTGACAAAAATATGATTCCAAATGCCCCCCGAAATATTATAATCGATATATGCAGCCGTAATAATTTTTGTATAAAAGATAACCATGTAATTTTCAACTGGTATATTATAGATCAATTAGTTAAACTCGCGGATTCTCCTTCCTTTAACCTTAGTATCGAATTAAACCCGGATTATATAGAAAAACCATGGTTCAATCATATCATTGAAAAATTCCTGGATTCCTGTATCTTCCGTTACGGCATCAACACTGTAAAGAATTGGGAATTCTATGTAGATTACAAGGAAAATATACTATACAACGCATCAGATACCCTCAGAAAAATCGTCAAAAAGAGGATTAAAAATGTTAAAGCAA
>JAAZJW010000072.1 GCA_012800145.1 Clostridiales bacterium
ACCCCTGACCAACCGACCAACTGAATATTATCAGACAATTGCGTACATCTACATTTATGAATAGTGTAGGTGTTTTTTTAATGCATGTTAATTTGAAATATTTGTCAGAACAATGTTATGTACATATATTCAGATAGGTCAGTTCAAACTAATATACAGACCAGATTAATATACAGGGGTGGTCGGATGAAAAACAAGGCAGTGATTTTAGGGAGCAATTATTATATAGGTTTAAGTGCTATCAGGTGTTTAGGAACCAAGGGGATACACACTGTAGCTATAGACTATTCCAACAAAGACAGGTATGGAGCAAAGTCAAGATACTGCTCTGAAAAACCGATTGCCCCCCACTATAAAAAAGATAAAGAAGGATTTATTAAATTTTTAAAAGAGTACGCAAAAAGGGAGGCCTTACCCCCTGTCCTTATCCCGTGCCATGACTCCTATGTGGAAGTTGTGGACGAGTATTTGGATGAATTAAAGGAACTGTATCTTATTCCGCAAACCGAAGCGGGATTATATACCAGGCTGATGAACAAGGAGACCCTGCATAAGCTTGCCATGGAAAAAGGGGTGGCCGTACCGGAAACGGTGGGAATAAATGAAGAAAACTTTTACGAGAAAATCGAAACCATGGTTGGATATCCTTGTATAGTAAAACCCACAGATTCTTCGGCCTTTGTAGCAAAGTTTAGAACCAAGATATTTAGGGTTAATAATAAGGAAGAGCTGGAAGGGGCTTTAGAAAAGGCACAGGATGCAAATTTAGAGGTAATCGTACAGAGAATCATACCGGGATTTGATGATCATATGTATACATTCGATGCATACTTAAATCAGGATTCTAAGGTAACTCATTGGATGACTGCTCAAAAATACCGACAATATCCCATAAATTTCGGGGCTTCCGTGTACACGGGACAAAAATACGTTCCCGAACTCTATGATATAGGGGCAAAATTTTTGGAGGATGTCGGATATAAAGGGTTTGCCGAAATAGAATTTAAAAAGGATGCGGAAACCGGACAGTTTTATTTGATAGAAATAAATGTGAGGCTTACAAATTTTAATCACTTGATATATAAGGTAGGACTAAATATTCCCTATATAACCTATATGGAAATGATAGGAGAACCCTTGGAGCCCGAAGCCATTATACATGATACAAACCGTGTATTTTGGTATGCATATGAGGATATATTAGCTATAAAAGATTATATTAAAACCGGACAATTATCCTTCACGAAGGTTATTAAATCCCTATTCAGGCCAAAGGCATATGCGATATGGAGTCTGGATGATCCGAAACCTGCATTTGAGTTTTTTAAGATGACGACCAGAAATGTTTTAAAAAAGGTGGTTGGTAGGGTCAGGTTATTATGACTACCATAAGGCCAAATCAACTATTAGCGGTGGTGGTATAGCGGCCACAGGAACTGATCATAGTGGTCACAGGAACCTGTCCCTACTGACCATACTGACCAGACCAAACAGGAACCTCAGACTGTGTGAAAAAGCACTTTTCTCGCTTTTTGTCATTCTGAGTGTAGCGAAGAATCTCGTTTTTAGGCCATTTGAGATCCTTCGCTTCGCTCAGGATGACATTTTTCACACAGCCTGACCTGTCTCTACTGACCAAAAGAAGGAGTAATCGATGACAGAACTAGGACAATTATTGAAAGCAATAGAAATTAAAAATGTTTATAATGAAAAAGAAGGGGACCTAACTATTTCGGGAATATCATATCATTCACAAAAAGCCAGGGACGGACATATTTTCGTATGTATCAAGGGACATAAAACTGATGGGCATAGATACTTAGGACAAGCGGTTGCAAAGGGTGCCATAGTTGCAATAGTTGAAGATTTCCAAGAGGATATAGATATACCTCAATATATCGTAGAAAACAGCAGAACGGCTTTAGCCGGACTGGGGGCAGCTTTTTATGATAATCCATCACAAAAAATGAAAATGATAGGCATTACTGCAACCAACGGGAAAACGACCACCGCGTTTATGACAAATGCTATATTCGAGAGTGAGGGGTTTAAAACAGGCTTGTTGGGATCAGTATCTATAAAAATAGGTGATCATCTTATTCCTTCTGTTCTTACAACACCCGAGTCTCTAGATTTGCAGTATTACTTAAATGAGATGGTAGATAAAAATGTTTCACATGTAACAATGGAAGTTTCATCTTCAGGCCTTGAACTGTATCGTGTAGAGAAAGTCGACTATGATATAGTTACACTCAACAATATCAGCCGTGAACACATTGATCTGCACGGTTCTTTCGAAAGGTATTTTGAATCCAAATCAAGATTTATAAAGGATGCCGACGAAAAAAGTGTGGCTATACTTAATTTGGATTGCCCTTATTCTGCATCCCTGGTGGACAAGACAAAGGCGCAGGTGATTACCTTCGGGTTAAATAATAAGACCGGACATATTGCCTGCAAGGATTTAGATTTAACTACAGGCAGAGCCAGGTTTACTGTTGAAATCCTAAGACAGTTTAAGATAGGGGATAAGGAATATACTCCAACAGAATTTGGTATCGAGCTTATAGTCCCGGGACTTCATTCCGTGTACAATTCTTTGGTGGCTATTATAATTGGACTTTTATGCGGTGTATCTATTTCTACAATACAAAATGCATTAAAAACATTCAGGGGCGTAGAAAGACGTTTTGAATTCATATTTGAGGGTGATATCAAAATTATGGACGATCATTTTGCTAACACAGGGAACATAAATGTCACTCTGGAAACTTTGGGCTTTATGGACTATGAAAAACTTCACTTGGTGTATGCAATCAGGGGAGGAAGGGGACCTACGGTAAATAGAGAAAATGCCGAAACAATTGTGAATTGGGCACCCAAACTCAAAATGGACAAAATAATTGCAACCAGAAGTGTTTCCCACGTAACTACTAAAGATAGGGTAACGGATGAGGAATTTAAAGCATTTAAAAAGGTAATGGATAAAGGCCACATGAAAGTGGATTTATATGATGAACTGCCGGATGCAATAACCAGGGCTATTTTTGAAGCAAACCCCGGCGATTTAATACTTTTGGCAGGTTGTCAGGGGATGGATTATGGGGCGGAGATTGCACTTAATCAAATTTTTGAGATGAGAAAAGACATCCCAAAGGAAAAACTTTTTGAACCTTTAGAAAAAAGGGTAGCGGGTGTAGGTGGTTTATAGCAGGGTTTATATTATACATTCCTTACACATGGGACAGTTTTTGATAAGAAAGAAATAGCTGAAATAGTTGTTTTGATGAAATTCTAAGTAAGTAGATATATTTCATTCTCCAGGCCGGCAGGCTGTGTGAAAAAGCACCTTTCCCGCTTTTTGTCATTCTGAGCGTAGCGAAGAATCTCGTTTTTAGGCCATTTGGGATCCTTCGCTTCGCTCAGGATGACATTTTTCACACAGTCTGCCAGGGCCTGGAGAATAATTTTTTTGGGGCCTGCCATATCGACAAAAACATGGCACGGTTTACCATGTTTGACAATCATTTCATGAGGTGTTATTATTATGAAAGATTATTATGGTAGAAACGTAGGCGCAAACGGGAAGGTATCTGCGCGGTAAGGGGGAAAACCATGAAAAAAATATTTATATTGGCTGTGGCAATAATTATGTTTCCTATTGTTAACAATGCATTCTTCAGTAAAACTTTGCTAGCCAAAAATCAACCAAATTTTCAAGTAGTTATAGAAATTGATGAACCAATAGCATTTTGGAATGATGAAACCATAGTGTTAAGTGAGGAAAAAACTGCTGTTCCGAAACTGATAGATGGACAAACCTTTGTACCTATAAGCCTAATTGAAGAAGTATTCCAATTTGATGTGTCCCGTCCGGAACAAACTGTAAATATAGAATACAATAACGAAAAAATAACATATAGCCTTGATAACGACAAAGCTATTATAAACGGAGAGGAAATTTCTTTAGCATCAGTGCCCATGATTTACCAAGGAATAATTTACATTCCGCTGCGGCAGACCATGGATCTTATGAAATGCAATACTTATTATTATGACGGAATTATTCTCGTGGATTCACAAAACATAGAACCAACGGAAGAAGATATAAAGAAATATATTGTTAAATTTGCTGAAACTTCATTGGGAATTAAACTTGCAAACGGTTCCCTCAACAGATGGCAATTAGCGTCAAATCTAGTCGATAAGGTTTTGTCTTTTCATCATATGCCCTCGAAGAATATTAATATAGGTAAATTTAAGGATGAGATCCTCATACCCGAAGAGGCTAGAAAACAATCCAAATATGCAATAGCTTGGCAACTTTTAAATCTGGATGCGGAAAATTCGTTCCGTCCGTTTAAAAAAATTGAAAAGGCAGAGTTAAAGGGCGTATTCGATAAATTCAGTATATTACTGGATAGTAAACCCGGAGAATACGAGACAGTCAGCTTAGATGAAAATTGTTCATCTAAAATAAAAAATGATCTCCTGCCAATACTCAGCGATGCTGCAAAAAATAGCAATCTTAATTACTTTATATCAATTTATGATTTTGCAACAAATACCCATATAGATTTTAACGGAAACTCACCTTTTTATCCGGCGAGCCTCATAAAGACACTTTATTTATATACATATCTGGAGCAGGTTGAAAATGGGGTCTTGACCTTAGACAAAACACATACCTTATCACAAACCGACAAATATGCATCGGGAACGAAAGTCACCGGAACCGGTAGCTTACAATATCAGAAGAATGGAACAAAACATAGTTACAAGGACCTGTTGTCCCTTATGACGTCAATCAGTGATAATGTGGCTGCTAATATTATTATGGATACTATCGGAGCTGATTGTATTAATGAAACTGCAAAAAAATATGGCATGGATAATACCCGGGTCAACAGAAAATTTTACGAGGTAGCTTCCCCTTTGTCCCCAAATTCAACTACGGCAAGGGATTTGAATAAACCGCTTATACTTTTGGAAAATAGATATGTAAAAGATAGTTTCGCTCAGCTGGGAATAGGATTCATGGAAAAGACAGTGAATAAGAATAGGATAGGGAGATCCCTACCGGAAACTATAAAAATAGCAAACAAAACAGGAACTATTTCAAGGTTGGGCGGAGACATGGCCTTAATTTATTATCCTGACAGGGAACCCATAGCCATAAGCATGGTGTTCGAAAGAAAACCGTCCAGGGGATTTAATGCAGGGCAAATGGAGCTGGAAATAGGGAGATTGGCTAAGAAAATAGTGGACTATTTTGGGCAACACAAAAACCCGGATTTATTTATAAACGGAGAAAAGATACAGGAAAATATAAAATTGAGATACATAGAGGACATTCCCCATATAAATATTACGGGAATAGACAGACTTTCAAATTTAGACAAAAACAAAGCAGTAATTATAAATGGCAATGAGTACTGTTCGTTGCCGGATATTAGGGAACAATCGGGTTACGGATTTGATATAGTTAAAGGTTCATTTGTTCATTTATATAGCCTTTACTAAACGTGTATATTATTCCCTGAGCCTAAGCCTCGGGGAATAACTTTTAAATGCTTATAAATACGGCGGGAGAAAAATTTTTGCAGAAAGCATTTTCCGGGTCACATTATGAACCTGCTTATTTTAAGGGAAATATGAACCTGCTTATTTTAGGGAAATATGAACCCGCCTATTTTAGAAGAAATATGAACCTGCTTATTTGGGAGGTTACTAATGAAAAAGAAATATATTTTTTTAATGTTATCTTTGGGAATATTATTCCTTATATTAGGATTTGTGTTATTTACAGTCGGATCAAATATTAGCCATGGGCGCAACAGCAACATTCAGGTAGAAAAGGAAATTGAGAATGATATCTCTAAAGAAACAGAAATAGAAGAGCCGAAAATTTCAAATATAAGGTTGTTAGCAGCGGGAGATATTATGTTTCATTTACCCCAATTTAAATCGGCCTATGATACAAAGACGCAGACCTATGATTTTAAACATAATTTTAAACATATAAAAAACTATGTCAAAGAAGCTGATATAGCCATCGGAAATTTTGAGACTGTAACAAGGGAAGGGATAGGATATTCAGGCTATCCCAGGTTTAATACTCCCAAGGAATCTTTATCGGCTATAAAAGACGCGGGCTTTGATATAATGTCTACTGCCAATAATCACTGCCTGGATCAAGGAAAAAAAGGATTAACAGATACAATAGATAATATAAAAGCAAACAATATGAAAAATATCGGAACCTATAAACATAAAGAAGACAACAAAATTCTTATCGAGGAAATAGATGGCATAAAGCTTGGTTTTTTGTCTTATACCTATGGCCTGAACGGTTTAGATGCCACATTAACTAGGGAGGAATTGTCCTTTATGGTAAATCTAATAGATGAAAACAGAATTGAATCTGATTTAAAAAAGGCAAGAGTGCAAGATTTGGATCTGATAATAGTTTCAATTCACTGGGGAAATGAATATCAAAGGGAGCCTTCGGCTTATCAAATAGAACTGGGAGAAAAAATGATAGAATGGGGTGCCGATATAATATTGGGCAGTCATCCCCATGTTATACAAAAATCCCAAATAATTAACAAAGACGGTGAGGATAAATTTATCATATATTCATTAGGAAATTTTTTGTCCAATCAAAGGGGAGAAACCATAGGCAATTCTTATACAGAGGATGGCCTAATGATAGAATTCGAAATAGAAAAAGATTTTTCGGATGAAAATACAATTATTAAAGGTATCCGTTATCTACCTACATGGGTACGCAGATATAAAGAGGGCAATAAATTATATTATGAAATCCTGCCGATAGGGGAAATCCTGGAGGGGAATATGCAATATGGCGAATATGATGTCATAAAGGAAAGAATAAAAAAATCTTATGAATATACCATGGAAAAAATGGTGAGTTTTCCCTAATCCTCTATATTACAATATAATATGCAATTGTACCCAATACTTAATTCCGGGGCTTAAAGAACAATAGGACCACTCTAACGGTCTTATTGTTTTTTTATTATTCGACTACCAAAGAACCATATATGTTTTATATGGTGGTCGTTTTGCGGGGTAAGAATAACATCTTTAGTACTAAGTACAGTGCTTCTTAAATATATTTATGATAAAGAGATTAAATCAATTATTTCATAAAACATTATTATCGAATAAAAAACATAAGGGAAACTGTCAGGGTTCTAAAATTTTGTACATGCCTACGTGGCCATTGAGCTTTGACATATAAGGGAGGGAGATTGCAATATGAATCATCTGTATGGGGGGAAAATCAAAAAGGAAATTATTGTTGCTTTTATAGTGCTGATTTCAGGCCTGATCGCAATCAATTTGTTTAAAAGCAAGGTAGAAAGTGTTGTCAAGGTAGAGGCGGGGACATGGGCATTAGATGTTTCCGATTTTATAAAGGGCAAGAACGATAAGGGAACATTTGTAGAGGATTTGTCTGAAAATAATTTGAATACACCGGGGATTTATGAAATAAAAATAAAAATAGGCAAGAAAATTTATTCCTCAAAAGTGGAAGTAGAAGACACGGTTGCACCCACGGGAACAGCGGTAGATCGGGAAACCTGGGTTGATGAAAAAATAGGGGCTGAGGAATTCGTGCAAAATGTGGTGGATGTCACAGATGTTGATATATATTTTGCCGAAGAGCCTGATTTCGGGAAACCCGGAAAACAGGAAGTTGCGGTTGTTCTGGAGGATACAAGCGGGAACAAAACACAGTTAAAAGCATCACTCAACATAAAGAAGGATACGGAACCTCCTGAAATAATCGGCGTACAGGACCAAACCGTTTATGTAGGCGACATAGTTTCCTACAGACAGGATGTTACTGTTGTAGACAACAGAGATGAGAATATAATCCCGGAAATCGACAGCAGTGGTGTAAATCTGAAAAAGGCCGGTTCCTACAAGGTTATATACAGTGCTACCGATACTGCAGGAAACAAAACAACAGAGACCGCAACAATCAATGTTAAAAAGAGACCTTCAGGTTATGTATCAGAAAAGGAACTGAACAATTTGGCCGATGGGGTTCTTGCCGACATACTCAAGGAAGATATGACGGAAATAGAACGATTGTGGGCAATTTATAAATGGACAAGGAAGCATATAACGTATACACCGAATTCGGACAAAAATGATCTGATAAAAGAGGCTGCCCGTGGAATACAAAAAGGTGTAGGTGATTGCTTTACTTATTATGCCACATCTAAAACACTGTTGACGAGGGCGGGCTTTGAAAATATGCTGGTTCTCAGGGATTCAGACACTTCCTTTCATGCCTGGGTCCTGGTGAAATACGGGGATGATTGGTATCATTTTGATGCCACTCCTTCCCGGAGGGGGCATTATTATGTATGTTTTTTACGCACAGATGAAGAAGTATTGAAACATTCCGAATGGTGTAAGGACTTTTTTAAGTTTGATCAGACCAAATATCCTGCAACGCCATCGGAACCGCTTGAGTATCCAAGAAATTTGTAATCACTTTGTATTGGGTTGAGTTAAAACACAAGAAACAAGGAGATTAGTCATGCAGAATAATGTGTTGGAGTATTTGGAACACACCGTAAAGCGATTTCCCGACAAAATTGCCTACGCAAATGAAGAGGTGGGCATTACTTTCAGAGAAGTCTATGATCAGGGGAGGGCCATCGGTACATTTCTAAATAGACGGGGATTTTATAAACAACCGATTGCAATATTTATGCCGAAACATCCTAAAACAATTGTGGCATTTTTCGGCGTTATATATGGGGGCAACTTTTATGTACCCATAGATGAGGAAATGCCTCGTTTTCGTATTGAACTTATACTCAAAAATCTAAATCCGAAAGCTGTTATTTGCGATGAATCCACCCAAAAAGTTATGGAAGCATTTGATTATGATAAAGAAATATACCTTTATGACAGTATAATAAAAACCGAAATTGATGAATATATAATACAAAATGTCAGGGACACCGCAATCGACACAGACCCGATTTATGTTGTATTTACGTCGGGTTCGACGGGCATTCCGAAGGGGGTGGTTGCTTGTCACCGTTCGGTTATCGGTTACATCGAAACTTTGTCGGAAATATTGAAAATCAATGAAAATACGGTGTTTGGCAACCAAACACCACTATATTTTGATGCATGTATGAAGGAGCTGTATCCAACCTTAAAATTCGGAGCGACAACCTATATCATTCCGAAAAATTTATTTATGTTTCCGCTTAAGCTGGTTGAATTTCTGAATAAATATAAAATCAACACCATATGTTGGGTGGTTTCGGCACTGACCATTGTTTCCTTCTTCAGGGTATTCGACAGTTTGGTACCCGAATATTTACATACCGTCGCCTTTGCTAGTGAGTTATTTCCCATCAAACAATTTAACATTTGGAGAAAAGCATTGCCGAATGCCAGGTTCATAAATTTGTACGGGCCGACGGAAACAACAGGTGTATGTTGCTATTTCGAGGTGGAACGTCATTTTGAAGAGGATGAAATTTTGCCCATCGGAAAGCCCTTTAAAAATACGGAAATTATACTGTTGGATGATAACAACAATATACCTGCCGAGGGAGAGTTAGGGGAGATATGTATCAGGGGAACCTCACTCACGCTGGGCTATTATAAAGAATTTGATGAAACCGACAAGGTATTTGTGCAAAATCCTCTAAACAATTTGTATCCCGAGCTTATTTATCGTACCGGTGACCTTGGAAAATATAATGAAAGGGGAGAGCTAGTATTTGTTTCCCGAAAAGATTATCAGATTAAACATATGGGACATCGGATTGAGCTGGGGGAAATCGAGATAAATGTAAATATGCTGGAAGGCATCAAAAGTGCCTGTTGTGTCTATGACGATGTTAAGGGAAGAATTTTACTGTATTATGTGGGCGATACAGATAAAAAACAAATTGCATCGGGTCTGAAGAAAACGCTGCCTAGGTATATGATCCCAAATCATATAGTGCAATTGGGAACCATGCCTTTGACTGCAAATGCAAAAATAGACAGGGCTTTTCTGAAAAAACATATTAACGCAATGAAAAAGGGGAACTGAATATGGATACTTTGTTAGCAATTTTAGAAGATATGCATTCAGATGTTGATTTTAAAATTTGCGAAACTTTAATTGATGACGGTGTGTTGGATTCTTTTGATATTATAACGTTGGTCGCCGAAATCGACAGTGAATTTGACGTCACAATACCTGTGGAAGAAATAATACCAGATAATTTTAATTCCGCTAAAGCGTTATACGCCTTGATTGAAAAATTGTCGGATTAGTGTGTCAAGGGGACGTTTTGTTTGACACATTATGGTGTGTCAAGGGGACGTTTTGTTTGACACATTATTA
>JAAZJW010000073.1 GCA_012800145.1 Clostridiales bacterium
ATAAGAGTAATGCACATTTCCAGAACATGCTTAGGGACTAGGGGACGGGAGTTCTTGTCCCATCAAATTCCATTTTATCTATAGGCAGAGAATGGTGGGATGGGAAAAAACTCCCGTCCCCTTGTCCCGTGCCTTCCTTTAACAACCGCTAAACCATCGTTAAACCATTGTTAAACCATTGTTAAACCATTGTTAAACCATTGTTAAACCATTGTTAAACCATCATTAAACCATTGTTAAACCATTGTTTAAATGTTAAGTCTTTTATCCAAACTGCCGATAATATATAATAGATGCATAAAGGAAGGTGTTTCTATGGAATCTATCAAGGGTGTAGGCCCGATTGATATAAGTAATGTACCCGGTGCACGGGGTGAGAGAAAAGAAATTCAAAACAGACAATTTCTGGAGAAATTTCAAAATATAAAATCAGATCAGGTGAGGGAACATTTGGAGGGGCTTTTTAATGAAATCACCGTCCAGGCAGACAAAATAAGTGAAAGGCTCCATTTAAGTGAGGTTATAAGATATAAAAACCTGGTAAGGGAATTTCTGGACGTAGCCGTGAAAAATTCCCATAGGTTTTCTAAACAAAATTTCCTTGACAGGCGTGGTAGGCACAGGGTTTATTGTATTGTTAAAAATGTAGATAGGGAGCTTGAAGCTATTACTAGGGAATTTTTAAACAATGAGGTTGATAGGCTTAACATTGTAAAAAGGCTGGATGATATTCGGGGGATGCTTTTGGATGTTTTTATGTAAAACAATGGGCGTGCAAAGCACGCCCCTACATTTTTGGCAATGGAATTAGGGCCGAATTTGGCCCCGGACATTATTTGATATTTTTGTTGAGATATGCATTTATAAATATATCTATATCGCCGTCTATTACACCTTGTACGTTTCCGACTTCCACATCGGTGCGGTGGTCTTTAACCAGGGTGTACGGATTAAACACATACGAACGTATTTGGCTGCCCCATGCGATTTGGCTGTATTCGCCCTGGAGGTCTTCAATGCGTTCTTTTTGTTCGCTTTCTTTCAGTTCCACAAGTTTGCTTATGAGCATTTTCATTGCTGTCTCTTTGTTGGTATGTTGTGACCTTTCGCTTTGGCATTGAACCACTATACCCGTAGGCAGATGGGTTATTCTGACAGCCGAATCGGTTTTGTTGACATGCTGGCCGCCTGAACCGCTTGCTCTATAGGTATCAATCCTGATGTCATTGGGATTAACGGAGATATCTACAGAAGATTCTATCTCAGGCATAACATCTATGGAAGCAAAGGATGTATGCCTTTTACCTGAAGAATCATAGGGGGATATTCTGACTATCCTGTGTACCCCCTTCTCCGATTTCAAATACCCATATGCATTGGTACCTTCTATTAAAAGTGTAACACTTTTAATACCTGCCTCGGTGTCCGGCAAAATATCCAAAACTTTAGTTTTGTAATCCTTGCTTTCCGCCCACCTGACATACATTCTGAGCAGCATCTGTGCCCAGTCTTGTGCATCAAGTCCGCCGGTGCCGGCATGTATGGAAATAATAGCATTATTTTTATCGTATTCACCTTTTAAAAGAATTTCTATTTTTATATTCTCTATCTTATCCTGGAGGGTTTCTATCCCCTCAATTAATTCCCCGGAAAAACTGCTGTCTCCTTCCTCGATGAAAAGAACCATGGTTTCAAGCTCTTCAAGTTCTGAAACCAGTTTCTGATATTGTTCTATTTTGTCTCTGTATGCTTTAGCCTGTTTAGAAATATCTTGGGCCTCCTGCGGATCATCCCAGAAACCTTCTTTTAGCATCAATTTTTCCAGTTTTTCGCCGGACGATATTAAACTATCGATGTCAAAGTGTATCCCTCATTTTATTGATATCTTCCCTGAGCTCGGAAAGTTGATGTTTATAAATATCTAAATTAAGCATTTGAACACCTCATTGTTTATTAAAAATATAGATCCTTCGTGGGCCGGGTTTATCCTGTACGTCTCAGGATGACATTTTAACGATTGTTAAACCATTGTTAAACCATTGTTAAACTATTGTTCAGTATAAAAACCAATTTAAGAGGGCTCCCAATACCTTGCCTGCTATTAGGGAATAGATAATATAACTGGCATACCCCTCTAATCTGAATCTTCTTATAAGAACAGGTATTACATTCAGCACTTCGGCTAATGCAGATGCCAACAGTCCAATAAATACTCCTACGAAAAAACCTACAACAACAACTGTAAATTTCCCTAAGTTAATCGAAACACCTGAAAGTGAAGTAAAGGCAGCAAAAACAGCCCCAATTATAACTATCTTTTCATAAACCTTGATCCTGTCATAAGTATCCGTTAATTGTGCAAGCCTGGGAACAATATCCAAAAGGGTGAGCAACGCGACAATTCCGCCACCTACAAAAATTCCATTTGAAAATCCCAACAAGGACACGGCCACATATTTTATTTTCATACTCCCTACTATCCTTCAGCACTGTTGTCTTTAATATATTTGTCCACGTTTTGCTGGTAGGTGTGCATTTCCATCTCTAAGGGTGTAGGTTCCTCATTAATCTTTTTGTTGATAACATGGTTAAAAAATACAGACATCCCTG
>JAAZJW010000074.1 GCA_012800145.1 Clostridiales bacterium
AATGATCTCTATCAAAAAGAGGTAGATAAACTTGAAGAATTGTCCGGTTTGACTTCCGAACAGGCTCGTCAACTTTTGTTGAGCAATATTGAAAGACAAACAAAATATGAAGCTGCGGTTATGATCAGAGATATCGAGTCTAGGGCGAGAGAAGAAGCGGAGAAGAAATCAAGAGAAATAATTGCTTACACAATTCAAAAGTGTGCGGCAGATCATGTTGCCGAAACTACTGTATCAGTTGTGCCGTTACCTAACGATGAAATGAAGGGTAGAATAATCGGAAGGGAAGGCAGAAATATTCGTACAATAGAAACATTAACAGGTATTGATTTAATTATTGATGATACACCGGAAGCAGTAATCTTGTCCGGCTTTGATCCAATCAGGAGAGAAATAGCAAGGATTGCACTGGAAAAACTAATCATTGATGGTAGAATCCATCCTGCTAGAATTGAAGAAATGGTGGAAAAAGCTAAAAGAGAGGTCGATGGCATTATTAAAGAGGAAGGAGAACAGGCAACCTTTGATGCCGGTGTTCATGGTTTACACCCTGAACTTATAAAACTACTTGGTAGATTAAAGTATAGAACCAGTTATGGGCAAAATGTGTTGAATCATTCAATAGAGGTTTCCTATTTGGCGGGGATTATGGCAGCCGAACTGGGTGCAGACGTCAGGTTAGCCAAGAGAGCTGGCCTGTTACATGACATCGGAAAAGCTGTTGACCATGAAATAGAGGGTACCCATGTTGAAATAGGTATGGAGCTCCTTAAAAGATATAAAGAATCTAAGGATGTTATTCATAGTATGTCCACCCACCATGGTGATTATGAACCTGAAACCATAGAAGCGGTCTTAGTTACAGCGGCTGATGCCATTTCTGCGGCGAGACCGGGAGCTAGAAGAGAAACATTAGAATCCTACATTAAACGATTAGAAAAATTAGAAGAAATTGCAAACGAGTACGAGGGTGTTGAAAAATCCTTTGCCATTCAAGCCGGCAGGGAGATAAGAATCATTGTCAGACCTGAAATATATAATGACGAAGAAATTTTTATGTTGGCTAGGGATATAACGAAAAAAATTGAGCTGGAACTTGAATATCCCGGGCAGATTAAGGTGAATGTCCTCAGGGAAACAAGGGCAATTGAATATGCAAAATAAGAAGACTGCAAAAAAATGCAGTCTTTTTATTAAAAATTTGGATTATTTACCCATGTTAAATTTGAATTTAATACCTGATACCAATAAACATTGTTACATATGAGGAGATTTTAGAGACAAGGTAGAATGTTATTTTTCGATAAAGTAATGCTATTAAGTATATATTATAAGGGGGATGTAATGGGATGGAAGTATTAAAGGTTTCAGCAAAATCAAATCCAAATTCTGTAGCCGGAGCTCTAGCCGGAGTTCTTAGAAAACAAGGAACAGCCGAAATTCAAGCTGTTGGAGCAGGCGCTTTAAATCAATCAGTTAAGGCGGTAGCGATTGCAAGAGGGTTTGTGGCACCTAGCGGACTGGATCTAATCTGTATCCCCGCCTTTGTTGACATAGAAATTGATGGTGAAAAAAGAACTGCAATCAAATTGATTGTAGAACCAAGATAAAACAAGAATACATAGAATTTACCGACCCAAAAGTGTATTCCTAGACAATAAAGGAGAAACAAATTATGAAATTCATTGACATGCATACTCATTCTACCTTCTCTGATGGCGTATACTCGCCCAGTAAATTAGTCGATTATGCAGTGGAAAAAGGGTTATCAGGTATAGCAATAACTGACCACGATACTATTGACGGAATTGAGGAAGCAATAGAACGAGCAAATATGTATCAGGATTTCATTATAATACCGGGTATTGAATTGAGTACAGAATACAACAATGAAGAAGTTCATATACTAGGATATATGATCGATTACAAAATGGAATATTTGCTCAAGATATTACAGCGTTTACAAGATACCAGAAATGATAGGGCTATCAAAATAATCAATAAATTAAAAAGACAAGGAATTAAAATTAACTATGGGGACGTGATAAAAATTGCGGGTGATGGGGTAGTAGGACGTCCCCACATTGCGCATGCCCTGATTAAAAAAAACTATGTGCAAACTGTCAGGGAAGCTTTTATGAAATATTTGACTAAGGGAGCCTCGGCATATGTTCCAAAACAGAAATTGACACCGGGATGTGCAGTTAACATTATAAGAAAAGCAGGGGGTTTTCCGGTTGCTGCACATCCCGGTTTGTTAAAATCTGAAGCCATACTGGATTATTTAATCAGCCTGGGGATTGATGGAATAGAAGTATATCATCCCAAGCACACAACAGAACAATCCGAGGAATACTTAAGACTAGCCAAAAAACATAACCTCGTTATTACAGGGGGGTCCGATTTTCATTTTCCCCCAAAAAATAATAAACATAACAGCAATCCGGACGGCGATTTAGGGAGCATCAAGGTTCCATTGGAAAGCGTTGAAAAACTGCTAAAGTAGCGCTTTTTGATATTTGTCGGGGGTGAACAAAATGCCAACGTCTGTGTCCAAAAATCAGCGCAACCGCCAATTTCCTTCAAAAATCAGTACAACTCAATTTACTAAATTATATATTCTACATCTACTTATCGAGAAGGATTATTATGGTAATGAGTTGATAGATGAAATCAAAAGAAGAGTAGACTATAAATGGGAACCGAGCCCGGGTATGATCTACCCCTTGTTGAGAAATCTGGAAAGCAATAACTATATAGTAGGGTGGTGGGAAGAACCTGATAAGAAATCTATTAGGCATTATAGAATCACGGATGAAGGCATAAGCAATTACAAAAAAATAAAATCACTTTACAAACCTGCTCTAGATGATTCATTGATAATAATAAAAAATGTCTTCAGGGATATATACGGATATATGAATTTATTTTAATAAATTTACTAAAATGGTTTCAATATGATAAAGAATAGTATATTATATGTGTTAATATTTAATAAGATGAA
This sequence comes from Clostridiales bacterium, assembly GCA_012800145.1. GTDB lineage: Bacteria > Bacillota > Clostridia > Peptostreptococcales > Natronincolaceae > JAAZJW01. The sequence continues at coordinate 3,005 of JAAZJW010000074.1, forward strand.
ATCCTATAAAACAGATATAATATAAGGGGGGATATCAATGGCTATAACGGTTTCGAAAAAATCGCAAAATATTTCACCGTCAATTACACTCGCAATAAGTGCCAAAGCAAAACAAATGAAGGAGGACGGGATTGACGTAATAAGTTTTGGGGTAGGTGAACCTGATTTTGATACACCTATAAACATTAAAAATGCTGCCATAGAGGCAATTAATAAGGGACATACTAAATATACCCCTGCCTCGGGATTACCACAACTTAAACAAGCAATATGCGCCAAACTGAAATCCGACAACAATTTAGACTATAAACCTGAAAATATTGTTGTGTCCAATGGTGCAAAACATTCCTTGTATAACATTTTTCAAGCTATATGTAATCCTGAAGATGAAGTAATCATACCGGCACCATACTGGGTAAGCTATCCGGAGATGGTTAAAATGGCAGACTCCAATCCCGTAATCGTAAACTGCACAGAAGAAAACGAATTTAAAATCAAAAAGGAAGATTTTTTAAAAGCCATCACACCTAAAACAAAAGCCATAATACTAAACAGTCCTTCTAATCCTACGGGTTCTATTTATACAAGGACAGAACTGGAGGAAATTGCGCAAATTGCGGTGGATCACAATATATTCGTAGTAACCGATGAGGTATATGAAAAATTAATATATGATGGGGAAGAACATATCAGCATTGCTTCTTTTAATGACAAAATAAAGGACTTGACAATTACGGTGAATGCCATGTCAAAGTGTTACGCCATGACAGGATGGAGGATAGGCTATACGGCAAGCCATATAAACATAGCTAAAGCTATGAACAGTATGCAAAGCCATGCCACATCCAATCCCAATACTATAGCTCAACATGCCAGCATCGAGGGGTTAACCGGTGATCAATCTTCTGTAGAAGAAATGAGATTGGCATTCGATGAGAGAAGAAAATATATGGTACAAAAAGTAAACGAAATAAAAGGCCTATCATGTATAGTTCCCAAGGGCGCATTCTATATTATGATGAATATCAAACAATTGCTCGGCACTACCGTCAATGGAATAACCATTAACGGTTCCATGGATTTTTCAGAGTTGCTGCTCGAACATGCTAATGTTGCCGTTGTACCGGGAATTGCCTTTGGTGTCGATGAATTTGTTCGTCTTTCATACGCAAATTCACTTGAAAATATTAAGGAAGCACTTAATAGGATAGACACCCTTTTGAACAGCTAAACCTGTAGAACATTTTTATAAAATAATTAACTGGACATATATGGGAAAGTGATTTATAATTAGAATAACAACTATTCTTTAAATGTATATTTAGGGAATAGTTGTTATTCTTTAAATACAAACGTCAAATCTGTTGTTTCAATTGTTTCAGTTGTTTCAGTTGTTTCATCTATTTCTCCACCCTATTCAATAACGTTTAATTTAGATATTTACTCAATTGCAATTTTTATTGATTATTTTTATACTGTATAATGTTTATTGATTACTTTATAAGGAGGCAACATAATGTCAAACCAACCATCCATAAGTATACATAACAAGTCTGATAAGCCGGATAATATTGTTATCAGGCAGAACTACCTCATCGAAAAATGCCTGGAGACCGAAGCACAGCTTCCTGAATTCATGAGGGACTTTTTTACATATTTAAAAAACGGTGTTGCCCTTTCCAGCCGTTTAGCCTACTTAAATGATATATTATTTTTCTGTGAATACTTAATTACAGAAACCAATCTCACAAACGCAGATACCGTCTCCCAAATTACTGCTGCAGATTTTAATCAAATTACTGCTAAACATGTTAATAGGTTCATCGGGGACTATTGTTCCAGATATACAATTAAGAATGATGATTCCGTAAAAATAATAGAAAATAATAATCGCACCTTGGGCAGAAAGAAATCGTCACTATCCGTACTATTCAAATTCCTTTATAGAGATGAAATTATCAAAAATAACATTACGGACGGATTCAACCCTATTCGTC
>JAAZJW010000075.1 GCA_012800145.1 Clostridiales bacterium
TCTATATATATTTTTTTATCTTTGGAGGATGTGACACATAACGGTTCGGACCACTGCCCGGTAGGCATATCGAATTTAGAAATAAATATCTGCTCATATCCCTTATTTATGGATGAATAGATCAAAGCCATCTTATTATTGTTATCATTTATAAAAATTTTGAAAGGGTTAATATATTCATGGTTATCTGTGGTAGTAATATGGTTAGTACTGTATTTTTTGTTATGAAATCTTAAATGGAGTAAATAGGCTCTATTTTTGGGTTCGTTATGTAATAAATAATAAAATATATGGATTTGGTTTTCCACATGCTTTATTATGGGGTACATGACCCTTTGTTCTTCCGGATAGCAAAAAATTAAATAGTTCACCCACGCACCGCCTAGATATTGGTGATAATAAAGGGATCCATCTTTGCTGTAACTGACAATATGTATACTTTCATTGTCATCAACATCCAAATGAAAACTTTCAGTTGCCCGGCCGAATATCAACTTTTTTTCTTTCCACCTGCGTTTTTCGTCTGAGGCTATATATTCAATATGTTTTTGTTCATTCAGATAAAAGTTAAAGACCATTCCAAGTTTATTTTCGAATATAAATTCATGTCCCCTTATAAATGCCATATGATCACATCCTATTTTTATAGAAAAAGACAAAAGAGTACTATGCAGAATTTTGAAAGTGGGTTTGTGTTATTAAAATATATGCAGGATAAATATAAAAATTACTATCCGGTAGCACCGAAATAGGTATTATTTCATATTGTAAAGTAGGTAGAAACTTAAATTAAATGTTTATCCATATAAATATTAAAACAAGGGAGTGAAAACTATGACGGATTGTAGAAAGCCGGATCACGGGAAACCACCAGCCGATAGATCATGCTGCATTGCCGACACGGGTTGTACCTTCAGCGGTCGCCTTGACCGTGTAGTCGGTGAATGTATATTTGTAGATAAAGTATATGACGGTATAACCCTTAACCTCCAGGGATTGCAAGCAGGGAATAAGATATCTTTTGGTCGTCTGCCTGTATCAAGATGTGGTTCAGGGGCTAGAATTACTAGAGTAAGGAGCATTACTGCAAGGAAATTTTTTAACCCCGAGAACATTAATGACTCCAGGAATTTGGCAGTTACCCCTATAACAACATTGTCCGGTGCAGAGTTTGTTACCGACTGTAAAGGAAACCCTGTCACTGTGCCGGGACCTGCCGGATTGTTACAATATTTGATTTATACCAATACCTCAGGGTGTGATAGTAGAGATAGAGGTACCCCTATATTCGGATCACAAGAAATTCACATAACAGGATGTATTTCGGTATCAATGGCGGTAGATTTTGAGGATAACAGGGGTAGGGTACATCAAACAACGCTTAGTGGAAGAATGCCGGTGAATCAGACCATAACCAGTTTCTTTGAACTATGTATGCCTTCGGTGTTTGATTCAACGTTCTTACCACAATTTACAGAGTTTTGTAATATTTCATTCAACCCCAATTTAGCTACCCGAAATGTTGGCAGGGATGTGAGCTTAAACTCAACAACCGGTGAAGTTACCGCTAATTTGGTAGTTGCGTTATGTGTTACTTGCGAAAAGAAAATTAAGGTACCTACACAGTTATGTGTATTGAGTACAGGTTTCTGTGAGCACCCGGTTAGCCCAAGAGAAACATTATGCCCAACCTTCCCACCATTATTCCCACCACAAGTAAATGTACCACATGTAAGACCATATGAGGATGAGATATGCATAGAATCACAGGAACAAGGGGACGACGAATCAGAATAAAATAATTTATGGGGTCAGGCTTGAAATATTTGCTTACCCAGTTACTCTGCAACACTCTGCTCTAGAAAATCCGCTCTCAAAACCTCGAACCTCACCGGCTAAACTAAGTCTTGTTTGCAAAAAATCGGGGAGCCGACTGAACGGACCTCCCTGTCCGCCAGTCGGTTTCAAGCCTTCCTGGCTTTCCACCCCGGTTTTTTGCTCACTGTGCCAAGTTTAGCAGTGGCTCGGCTCGGGATGTTTGTTCGCTGGGTTTCCTATAGCCGAATCGTACCTATGCGACTTATCTGGTAATGAATTCGGCATTCTTACCGTAGCGATAA
>JAAZJW010000076.1 GCA_012800145.1 Clostridiales bacterium
CTGTTGGTGTGCCTGCTTTCATAACAACCACCATTTCACATGCCTCCTTTAATTTTTTATTAAATACTAATGCCGGCTATCCATTTATTCTTCCCACTTCTCACTTCCCACTTCTCATTTCCCACTTCTCATTTCTCACTTCCCACTTCCCATATGGGTTAGGTCATAAAAAATAAAGAGACCCAACGAAGGGTCTCTTTATTTAGAGAAATTGTGTATATATTTTTTCCAATTTTGCTATAAAATTTGGTAGTTAGGTAGCCACCCTCGATTTGGTAAATCCATATCTATTTTTTTGTATGCAAAATAGCCGGCGCTAAAAAAGCCTCGGCAAAAGTTAAAGTAATAGATATTGAATTTACGTTCATGAGATTTTGGACATACCATTTTGATCAACCTTAATTTTAAATATTTTCTAAACATTGGAACATGTTTTAAATTGTATTACAGTATATTCTATAAAATCAACTATGTCAACAACTATTTTTGACTATTTTTATAAATTTTATTTATTTGGTTACTTGACAGTTTTTAGAAAGTTGTATATATTATAGCACATAGTTTTACAGGGAATCGGGGTGAAACAAATGAAGGACGTTGGGAAGATAAGCATTATTGGTCTCGGTTTAATGGGCGGCTCCTTCGCACTAGCATTAAAAAACAAAGGTTTTAAGGGAACAATAACGGGTTATGATATATCTAAAAATTGTGTGAAGAAGGCATTAAGGTCACAAGCGATAGATGTGGCGGCAGAGAACCTAAGGGATGCAGTTATCGATGCGGAAGTAGTAGTAATAGCGGTTCCCTTAGGTAAATATGAAACTGTGCTGGGGGAAACAGGTAAATATTTATCTTCGAATTGCATAGTTACGGATTTAGGCAGTGTAAAGATGCAGGCGCTTGAAATGGCAGACAGATTGTTGCCAAAATATATACATTTTATAGGCGGACACCCGATGACAGGATCTGAGAGAGGTGGGTTTGAAGCGGCGGATCCCTTCCTGTACGAAAATGCGTATTATTTTTTAACCCCTGAGGATGACACGCCCGCTGACGCAATAAAAACCATAGAAAGCATGGTAAAAAATCTAGGAGCGTATACAGTGTGTCTTTCACCAAGCCAACACGATTTGATTGTCTCCCGGATAAGCCATTTACCCCATATATTGGCCATAACCCTGGTGAATTTTATCGACAAAAACATGGGAATATCCCATTTGCCATTCGTGGGAGGCGGTTTCAGGGATACAACAAGGATTGCATCCGGAGACCCGAACATATGGAAGGACATTCTATTTACCAATAAGGGAGAAATAATAAAAAGCATAGAATCCTTTCAATTACTTCTGGATGAGTTCAAATACTGCCTAGAACATGATAAGGATGAAAACATTATTCAATTTCTTAGGAATGCAAAATCAATTCGGGACGGCGTTCCTCATCATGGACGGGATTATATGTCTCCGCTCTATGAAATCACGGTATCTATCGAAGACAAACCGGGTACTATCGCAGAGCTTACACAATTAATCAGCTCCAACAATATTAACATTAAGCAAATAGAAATACTTCATTCAAGGCAAAATAAGGGAGGGGCACTCCGTCTGGCTTTCGAGAGTGAAAAGGATCAAAATTCGGTTTTGGAAATTCTCAAACAAAACGGATTTTATAATATACATTGTCTATAATATGATTCAAAAATTTTGTGCATCGACATATCGTTTGCCGGCTCTTGGCAGGGTGGGGGTGGCCTAGATATGATGGATATAGGGTGTATATAACTTGTATAGCGATTGGTAATTAAAAGGCAAGGGAGAGATGGATATGGAATTGGGATATTTGGGCCCGCAGGGGTCCCACAGCCATGAGGCTGCTAAAATTTATGCTCCTATGGCCGTGCTTATTCCTATGGCGAGTTTTTATGAAATAATACAAGCTGTGGAAGAAGGGGAGATCGATGGGGGAATACTTCCAATTGAAAATTCTACTGAAGGTGCGGTAACCTTTGTGATGGATGGACTTTTAAAAACCGAGAAAGCTAAAATTGTGGGGGAACTAATATTACCTGTTTATCATAATCTTGTCAGCCTAAATGATAGTATTGAAGAAATTGATTGTATATATTCCCATCCCCAGGCAATTGAACAATGCAGGGAATATTTTAGAAGATATATTCCCGAGGCTCTGTTGATCCCTTGTGAAAGCACTTCTTTAGCATGTGCCAAAGCCAAAAGAAAGGGCAGAAATTTTGCTGCCATTGCAAATGTGGAAGCTGCCCTGATTTATGATTTAAATGTATTGCAGTATAACATTCAAGATAATTTTCTCAATCAAACCCGATTTATTATTATAAGCAGGGAGTCATCTTTGGAATGTCTCTGTTGCAAGACATCTATTGCGTTTACCTTCCCGGACGATAAACCCGGAGCCCTGCATAGGGTGTTAAAGGAATTTGCTGATAGGGATATAAACTTAACAAGAATCGAATCGAGACCGGCCAAAACAGTGATCGGTAAATATATTTTTTATATTGATTTTATGGGAACACCTAAGGATAGTATTGTAGATGAGGCGTTATGTGAAATTAAAGATATGACGGTTTTTTTAAAGATATTGGGTACATATTCTGCGCAATAGTCTGATAATGCGTCGTTAACTTGCTTAAAATATTTATATATTACAATTCTCACCGCGGTTTGAAATTTTGATGGTTCCAACAACTCCCTGGAAAGAAAAAACCTTTATGACCTAACCCAATTTGCAGGGCAAATTGATGGTAGGTCAAACGCAACGAGAACCAAATTTGCATGACCAGAGGGAATGAACAAATTTGTGTTTCGAGACTGCGAAAATTCGTTAACAGTTTTTTGTTTTCCCGGCTATGCCGGACAGGCAGGTCGTTGGGAACCATGGCAAAATTTCAAAAGCGGTTCCCATTGTAATACATAAATATTTAAAAGGTAGTAGGGCGGTCTTTGATCACCCGCTTGCGGCATAAGAGGGCAGACAGGGTCGTCTGCCCCTATAGCATTGTCAAGGGATGTTTTCGTGTTTAAGAGGGCAGACAGAGTCGTCTGCCCCTACGGAACCGTCAAAGAATGTTTTCGTATTTTTGTAGGGGTGGACGACCCTGCCCATCCTCTATCAATGCACATTTCCAGAACATGCTTAGGGACTAGGGGACGGGAGTTCTTGTCCCATCAAATTCCATTTTA
>JAAZJW010000077.1 GCA_012800145.1 Clostridiales bacterium
CCGGGGATTTCAAGGACACCATGCAACCGGGATTGATACAGCTATACTGCCCTAATCCATTTTGGTTAGACGAATTTGAAACATCGGAGGAAATAATAACGTGGATTGGCGGCATAAGGTTTCCTTTGAGATTGCCGACAGGGTTCGCTACAGCAGGCGACAAGATAATAAACGCAATAAATAAGGGTGACGTGGAAACACCGATTAAACTTGAAATATACGGTCCTGCCACAAATCCCAAAATAACCAAGAGAGAAACTGGGGAATACTTGAAAGTAAAAAGGGAACTAACCGCAGACGATGTGGTTGTTGTCACTACTGATTTCGGCAATAAAAGAGTAGAATTAAACGGTGAGAACGCTTTTAATATATTGGACCTACCGGACAGTAATTTTTTCAGTTTAGACATAGGAGACAATGTAATTGAATTGACAACAGAAGATGTAACAAATAATGCTAATGTGAAAATATCATACAGGAACAGATATATAGGCATATAGGAGGTGGTAGCATGGCCGAACAGTTTAGGTTTTTTGATAGTGAGGAAGGGGACATAAGGGAATACCAAGCAAGTGAATTTGCTGAATATTTTAACAAGTTTATCCCCGATGGGGTTTATATTGAGAATGGGGAAGTAAGTCTAAGGGCAACAAATGGGAGCGGTATGCAGGTCATACTAGGCACAGGTTATGCAAACATAAGAGGATACTTTTACAAAAACGACGCACCGATTACATTTACACTGGACAACGCCGACAATGTTTTAAGCAGAATTGACAGGCTGGTAATAAAACTTGACATAGTAAACAGAACCATGAAAGCGGAACTAAAAAAAGGCACAATGGGAAGCTCCCCCACACCCCCTGCATTGATTGATAATGCTAGTGTGAAAGAAATACCTATAGCGCAGATAAGAATAAACAAAGGCGTGTCAAGCGGGGCGATTACAGATGAGAGAGTGCCGATTTCGTCATTAAAGGATTTGGGTATAAGAATATTTGGCGGTACTACCGAAAACCCCACAATGAGACCAGGTGATATATGGCTTAGGGAAGTGAACTAGATGAACATTAATATCATAGACAGAGATTTTAATTTCCTGGGCCAAATAGACAATTATGAGTCTCTAATTTTGACTAAAAAATGGCACGGGATTGGCGGGGTTGAATTACACTTGAATGAGGACACAACCCATGCTGACAAACTACAAAAAGAAAACATTATATTCACAACAGAGAAAAAGGCATATGTGATTTTACACCGGGAAATCAACTCGGCAAACAGAAAAATGACAGTAAAAGGATTAGAACTCAAGTCCTACCTAGATAGATGGTTAGTGTTCCCTCCCGAGGATAGGGCATATTTCAGGATAAATGACAACACCGAAACCATTATGAAAGAGTATGTGCAAGCCACACTGGATAGAAAAGGTATAACCGATATTGTAGTTGCACCCGACCAAGGCAAGGGAGAGAAAACAGTATACCAAAGCAGATACAAGAACCTAGCAAAAGAACTAGAAAAACTTTCTCTAGCGAGCGGTTTAGGTTGGGACATCGCATTAGATATAGAGAACAAAAAGTTTATATTTGATGTGGCA
>JAAZJW010000078.1 GCA_012800145.1 Clostridiales bacterium
AGGAACAAATTCTCCCTTTTTTATATGTTCTGTCAGTGTCCACATTGCCCTTTTACTGATTCTTTTCAGTCTGCTGACCAGGTATTTATATCTATGTGTACTCAACATAACACCATGTTCAAACTGTGATGCCATTTCGTCTACTATCTTTTCGACCAAACCATCATTTTGTTTTCTGGTTAAATTTTTCCAATCAATTTCCGCGTTTACTATCTCCCTGCTGAATTCCTCCATAGAATTATGAAAAAACCTTCCTATGTCGGGGTTAGACAGCTCATATTCCTTTCTTTCCTTCGGTCTTAACCCATAGGTAACGAAATGGGCAAAGGGACAGCGTGCAAATTGTTCCAGCCTTGAAACGCTGGAACGGATAGGATTGTCATATAAACGTTTAGCACCTTCTTCCCCTATGCTTATAATTTGATTTTGATGAAACAGCCCTTCCACCATTAAGCTGCATCCCTTTTTCCATTCAGGCTGTTGGTCATACCAACTGTAGGCATCCCACCAAACGTCTTCCATAGGCTTATTATCCAGATTCAGCCTTATATTTTCCATCATGTATTTAAACGTACTCATAGGTGTGGTTATAAAATGAATCTGGCGTTCGAGTGTATTCACAACATCACTTTTTATACTTAAATTCTTGAACAAACTTTTTAAACGGTCTATCAAAATAGAAGGCCTTAGGGCTTGTCCCTCCTGATCTGCCAAGGCATAGCTCACCCGTAGATATTCAGAAGGTTTTGAAAAAGTGGAATATATCACAAACTGTTCTTCCAATAGGGAAACTTCCGAGGTTGTGCCTATCGAAAGTCCCTTTCTTTCTAAAATCCCTCTTTCATGATCCAATAATATTCCGCTGTCTTCTTTGTTAGAAGGAAGCACACCATCATTTACACCTATTACAAACAGAGCCTTAATATCATGGACCCTGGACCTCTCACCATTACCTACCAATACCTGATCTACTGTAGTAGGAATAACCCCTACTTTACAAGCTTCAAACCCTGCTTCCAAAATTCTTCCATATTCCCTTAACGTCGTGCTTTCTTCAGATAATATTTCTACCAACTGATCAAATATTTCCACAACCTTATTCCATATTTGGGTATTCTCGTTTACATATTCGAAATATTTTTTCTCCCTGAGTTCCTCTATCCAATTATCTAATTTTTCTTCCATATTGAGTCCCTTAATAAATTCGTACAATGCTTTTGTAATATGCCCTATTTTTTTCTTACGGTAAATCTTTTCTTCGAATTTTATAAACGGTGCAATAAATCTTTCTCTTAAATCATTGTATTCCGATAATTCCCCTTCATCTCCCTTTGTAAAGGGCTTGAAATAGTTTTCTTTCCCTTTAATCCCGTATTGGAGCACATAGTTCTCCAGTTTTTCTACTTCATCTTTGGTAAAATCACTGAATCCGGTTTTCAGGAACCTGAACACATCCTCATATCGGTATCCCCTGGCTAATATTTCTATGGCGGACAAAATTAATTCCACCATGGGATTGTTCATGACAGACCTTTTTTCATCCATAAAGTAGGGTATACCATATTCTTCAAACACTCTTTTTATCGTCATTCTATATTGATCCAGTTCGCCGGAAATCAGGGCTATATCCCTCCATCTGTAACCCCTTTCCCGCACCAGGTGAATTATTTGTGCCGCTGCATTTTCTATTTCCGTATAAAGATTAGAATTAGCAAAAACCTCCAGGTTAACAACATCATCTATGTATTGTTCATAGGGAAAGCTGTATAGTTCCCTTTCTATGTGTTCTATCTCCTTAGCCTTTGGCAGTATATTTCTTTTGACCATATTCAAATTTATTGTTTCTTCTTCCAATCCCAGTTTCTTGGCAATTGTCCTTATTTCCAAATAGGTTTTTTGGGAGATATAAAAAAGTTCCTTATCTCTTTCTCCGGGGTTTAGCCCCATAGTAAGGGTAATAGTGATATTTTTTACCTTCTGAGCCAATTTCTCTATAACTCTGAGCATTTGAGGGGTAAAACTTTGGAACCCGTCTATCCAGATTTCCGCGTCTTCCAAGAATTTCACCCTATCTATGTTTTCAATGAACAAATTTATATTATCTTCGTCATCTATGTATTTATCTTTCAAATATGTATTAAATCTTTCGTAAATCAGAATGATGTCTCCGAGTTTCCGTCTCAGTATTGTACCTTCCTTCATCTCGTTGAATTCCATAGTCAATTCTATTGGGCTTACATCGTGTTGTTTCATTTCACAAATCAGTTCATTTAATTTATCAATAAAGCCATCCTGCCTGACAACAGAACCGTAAATTAAAAGCTCCTTTGAGGACTCATCTGCAATTTTTCTCAAAATCATATTTTTGCCGAGTTCATCTATCGGTACCCTTGTAAATCCACCAATCTCGTTAAATACATGGTTAGCAAGTTTTGTGAAACTTACTACTTCCGCTCTCATGATACCTTTCAAATCCTGTTTCCTTATTAAATCCCGTTCTGCTTGCAGGGTAAACTGTTTCGGGACCAGGAGTAGCAGTTTATTGTCCCCTTTTTCCCCCAGTTTCTTTCTTATTTCCTCGAGAACAAAATAGCTTTTTCCCGTGCCTGCCCTGCCGAATATGTATCTAATGGCCATCAAGTTGCACCCCATTTCAACATCCTATATTAATCCTTTTTCCTAACTCCACTCCCTTCTCAGTTTTTCCATGGCCGTATTCATCCTACCTACGATAAAAAAGGCATTTCTTAAATACTTAAACCGAAATTCTGTATCCCTTCTTATATCAATATTTTTATTTTTATGTTTGCCAAATACCTTGGAAGCATCACTATATCCCTGTTTATAAAGCTTTGAAATATTTTCGCCGGAGAAGTCAAAAATTCCGTTTAAATATTTGCTTTTTTCATCTACAAACTGTATTTCATGAATCCTATTCCCGATAAGCTCGTGCTTGATCCTGGATTTTATACTCATCGGATCAAAATGAATGACATAAGCAGGTGTATCAGTCTTCATGGATCTGAGCAATCCTATCGGGATATTATCACGAATTCCACCATCCATATACCTTTTTCCATTTATAGTAACTTCTTTCATTAATTTCGGAACGCTAATTGCTGCCTGTATGACATTCCTTATATATTCATCACCCTTGGAATTTAACTTAAAATATTTTAATTCCAGACTTGGATAGGACGTGGCGGTAATATATAACTTTGTTGCAGATTGGGAAATCATTTTGGTATCCAAAATGTCCTGTATAACGGTCTCATAATACCTACCCCTTATTATCTTCCTATAAAAAGATTTAAAGCCGGTAAAATCCAGACCTGCCCAATACTCCCCTGCTACACCCAGTTTGTTGCTAAGAAAGGCCGCAGCATTTAATGCCCCGATTGAGGTTGCTATTATATATTCAATTTCAAGATTGTTTCCATTGTCTTCTATATATTTCAATATCCCGTGTTCATATGCACCATTAGCATATCCACCGGATAATACTAAACCAATTTTTGTTTTCATTGTTATCACCTATCCAAGCGGTCCTAATTTTTATAGTTATCTAGTTATTATAATAAAGACTTTCCGTAGGATATTCCGAATCACTCGTTATATCGATTCCAAGTTTGTTGAAGGTCTGTTCATCATTTCGACTCAGTATGGTAGTTGAATGAGCCTGACACCCCCTCAACATAGATAATTTGTCCATGGCCACCTGCGCCGTCGGATTGGTAACAGCGCATATACTGAGCGCAATCAGTATTTCCTCACAATCCAGTGCCACACTCCTGCCACCCAATATTTTGGATTTTAGATTTCTTATTGGCTCTAGTATAACCGGAGAAATCAAATGTATTTCATCAGATATATTAGCCAGATATTTAACAGCATTTAGAAGCACCGCCGCCGTTGCATCCATTACATCCGAACCTTTGCCGGTTAAAATTTTTTTATCGTTGAGCTCCATAGCTACAGCCGGACACACTTCATTCTTGTTGGTTTCTTCTCTCAGCCTGGCCGAACGTTCCCTTGCAGGTAGAACCACACTCCTGTCCTCCGGTCTCAGTTCAAGTTCCTCCATAATCAATCTGGATCTTTTAAAGATTCCCTTTTCAACATAACCCTTTTTATATTCGCATCCGGTTTTGAAATACCTTCTGATAATTTCCTGCTTGGATGCCTCTTTAATTATATTATCATCAACAATTCCAAAGCCGACCCTGTTAACGCCCATATCTGTCGGTGATTTATATACAGATTCCTCCCCCGTTATTTTCTCTATAATCCTTTTAAACACGGGAAAACTTTCAATATCACGGCTATAATTAACCGCTATCTCGTTATAAGCATCAAAGTGGAAAGGATCGATCATAGTTACATCCTCTAAATCTACAGTCGCTGCTTCATAGGCCATATTTAAAGGGTGTTTTAGCGGGATATTCCATACGGGGAATGTTTCAAACTTTGAGTAACCTGCCACTCTACCTCTTTTATATTCATGATACAGTTGACTGAGACAGGTTGACAATTTTCCACTTGCCGGTCCCGGAGCCGTTACAACAACAATAGGTTTTGTTGTTTCAATACACGGATTCGCACCGAACCCCCTATCACTTACGATCGTATCGATATCTGTGGGGTAACCCCTAATACCTTTATGAATATATACCCTGATTCCCCTCCGTTCAAGCCTGTTAATGAAGACATTGGTTGCAAACTGGTTATTATATCTGGTTATAACCACACTGTTTACATCAAGCTCATGGGCTCTTAAATCGTCGATTAACCTCAGAGTTTCCATATCATAGGTTATACCGAAATCCCCTCTTATTTTATTTCTTTCGATGTCTCCGGCGTATACGCAAATAATTACCTCGATTTTGTCTTTTAATTTTTGCAATAGTTTTACTTTCGCATTTTCATCGAATCCCGGTAAAACCCTTTTTGCATGAAGGTCAGACAGGAGTTTTCCCCCAAACTCCAGGTATAGCTTATCATAACTGTTTACTCTTTCCAAAATATATTTTGACTGTTCCTCTAGATATTTTTCATGGTCAAACCCTATTTTCATCTATATACCTCACTTCATCTGTCATTGCCCAGGTTTATCATTAAGGGGTGGGCCCTGCCCACCCTTAAAGTTTATCATACTTCTCCTTAACGGGCAGACAAAGCTATCCGCCCTATTTTTTGTTTTTCCTATAACTATTTTACACTATCCTTCATTAC
>JAAZJW010000079.1 GCA_012800145.1 Clostridiales bacterium
CACATTTTTGTCATCCTGAGACGAACAGGATTAGCTTGACCCGCGAAGGATCTATATTTTACAATAATGCTTTCGTTTATCGTGGTGTGGGTAACACGTGCAAATTTCTGAGTGTAGCGAAGAATCTGTATTTCAGGCCATTTAAGATCCTTCATTACACTCAGGATGATAGTTTTCACACAGTCTGCTGTTGGTCGGTTGGCCAGGGCAGGTAGGTTCGAATTCATCCGAATGTAACCTTGAAAGGAAAAAACTGCACCGGGACCGGTAGGTTCGAATTCATCCGAACGTAACTACTTGAAAGGAAAAAACTATGAACAGATTAGGACATAAAGTAATAAAGCCAACAAGCATCGGTGGGCAAGCGGTAATTGAAGGAGTAATGATGAAGGGACCTAAAAACATTGCTATAGCCGTTCGCTCACCTGATAACGAGATATTGGTAAAAAAGGAATCTGCAGAAGGGGTAATTACAAAATATAAATTAAACAAGATACCATTTTTGAGGGGCGGATTAGCACTCATTGATGCCATGGTGCTTGGGGTCAAATCCCTGAACTACTCGGCAGATATTGCTATGTCGGAGGAAGAAGACGAGGAACCCGGCAGATTCGAGGCGTTCCTACAGAAAATATTTGGGGACAAATTAACAGATATAGTAACATATTTTTCAGTGTTTGTAGCACTTTTAATATCTATAGGCGTTTTTATTTTAGGGCCTACGTTATTGGCAGGTGTACTCGAAAAATTTATTCCGAATACAATAGCATTAAACCTAATAGAGGGTATTTTACGTCTGGTATTATTTATAGCATATATTTTTATGATTTCTAAAATGGAAGATATACGCAGGGTTTTTCAGTATCATGGTGCGGAGCATAAAAGCATTTACTGTTATGAAAACGGGGAAGACCTGAATGTGGGGAATATAAAAAAATATTCAACACTCCATCCCAGGTGCGGCACAAGCTTTCTCTTTATAGTTATGATGGTAAGCATGGTGCTATTTTCGATGATTGCTTGGAAGGATCCTATTAGCAGGATGTTGATCAGACTGGCACTACTCCCCATAGTTGCGGGGATATCATATGAAATCATCAAGATTGCGGGCAAAAGCCAATCCGCATTTATGAGTATAGTCAGCTATCCCGGCATGCTAATGCAAAAATTAACAACCCTAGAACCGGACGACAGTCAAATAGAAGTAGCAATAGAGGCTTTAAAAAATGTTTTAGTGGAAAATGAGGGCGAAGCCCTATGGTAACAATTGCTCAATTGTTGAAAGAAGGCACAAGGGAACTCACTAGGGCAAATGTGCCTACTGCCGGACTGGATGCGGAGGTTTTATTATATAACCTATTGGGGGCGGAACGAGCTTATCTTTATATGTATCGGGAAAAACAGGTTTCCAGAGAAACACAGGAAAAATTTTGGTGTGGAATAAAAAAGAGGGCAAAACATATGCCTATACAGTATATTGTAAATAGGCAGGAATTCATGGGATTGGATTTTTGGGTGGAAGAGGGTATTTTAATACCAAGAGCGGATACGGAAATACTAGTAGAAAAGGTGCTGGATATATACAAAAATAGTTATGATCCCAACATGGTTAAAATAATGGATATGGGAACGGGAAGCGGGGCCATAGCGGTGGGTCTGGCCAAATATATCGATAATTGCACAGTAGCAGCCATAGATATCCATCCGAATGCACTAAAAATTGCCGAAAAAAATGCTGATTTTCATAAAGTAAAAGATAAAATTATGTTTTATCTAGGGAATTTATTTGTTCCGATAGATAAACAGGATGAATTTGGGACATATGATATTATAATATCTAATCCGCCATATATCCCGAGTTCTATAATAGGGACTCTGGATAGCAATGTGAAAGATTATGAACCGCGCATAGCCCTGGACGGAGGGGATGATGGCTTGGACTTTTATAGAAAAATCACTAAGGAAGCTAAAAAATACTTAAAAAAAGATAGTTGGTTGTTGTTTGAAATTGGTTATGATCAAAAAGAGGATGTAAGTGAAATTTTAAATATAAATGGATTTAAAAATGTTGAAGTATTCAAAGACCTGGCAGGTCTGGACCGGGTAATAATCGGGGAAACATAACCTTTATTTCATGTCATCCTGAGACGGACAGAATGAGTTTGACCCGCGAAGGATCTAAATGAGGTGATGATTTGTATTATGTATATATGTTAACTAACAAAAATAATAGGGTGTTGTATACAGGTATTACAAATAATCTTGAGCGTAGGGTATATCAACATAAAAATAAGTTGGTTAAAGGATTTACAGAAAAATACAATGTTAATAGACTAGTATATTTTGATTATACACGGGACGTTAATGCGGCCATTGCAAGGGAAAAGCAAATTAAGGGATGGACCAGAAAGAAGAAAAACAAATTAGTTGAAGACATGAATCCCAATTGGGAAGATTTATATGAAAAATTAGCAAAGCAAAACTGAGATTCTTCGCTACACTCAGAATGACAAAAAGTGGGGCCCCAGCATGACAAAAAGTGGATACCATTTGTTTTTCCATAGATTTCATGTTACAATTTGGTGTTGGAGAAAGATAAGCGAGGTGAACGAGATGTTAGAAAAACTAGCTTTTTTGGAAGAGAAATATAAAGACCTGGGCCAAAAGATAAGCGACCCGGAAATAATTAACGATCAGAACCAGTGGAGAAAATTGGTTAAAGAACATTCCGATTTAGAAGAAATAGTAATAAAATATCGTCAATATAAATCAGCACAAGAAGGATTAGATGGAGCAGTTGAAATCCTCGAAGACAAAGACTCGGACGAGGAACTGGTAGAATTGGCTAAGATGGAAATCTGTGAGCTGGAGGAACAAATAGGTTCCATTGAAGAGGATTTGAAAATCCTGTTATTACCCAAGGACCCCAACGATGACAAAAACGTTATTGTTGAAATCCGTGCAGGCGCCGGCGGGGACGAAGCAAGTCTATTTGCGGCGGACCTATTCAGAATGTATACAAGATATGCGGAAAATGTAGGCTGGGGAATAGAAATGTTGAGTGCCAACGACACAGGGCTAGGCGGTTTTAAAGAAGTAATATTTATGATTAAAGGCAAGGGTGCCTATTCCATGTTGAAATATGAAAGCGGTGTCCATCGTGTGCAGAGAATTCCGACCACGGAATCCGGCGGCAGAATTCATACTTCCACGATAACCGTAGCCGTGTTGCCCGAGGCGGAAGATGTGGATTTCGAACTGGATATGAACGAAATCCGTATCGATGTATTCCGTTCTTCAGGAAACGGCGGACAATCCGTTAATACCACGGATTCTGCCGTACGTATCACTCATATACCTACAGGTATGGTTGTATCGTGCCAGGACGAAAAATCCCAGCGCAAAAATAAAGACAAAGCGTTCAAAATCCTAAAAGCCAGACTTTTAGATAGACTGGTCCAAGAACAACAGGAGGAGATTGCAGAGGACAGGAGAAGCCAGGTAGGAACAGGTGACAGAAGTGAAAGGATCAGGACATATAATTTTCCGCAGGGTCGAATTACCGACCATCGCATTAACCTGACCTTGTATAAATTAGATAATTTTATGGATGGGGACATTCAAGAGGTAATAGATGCCCTGGTTACCACAGACCAAGCCAAAAAAATGGCTGCTGTGGGCAGCTAAAACAAGAGATGAGGACAAGGTCCTCATTTTTTTGTTTTAGATTTCCCATTTTTAGTGTACAATATCAGTTAAGCAGATATTAAACTGATATAAAGAGGTGTGAATCTATGTTCAGAGTCCTCTCATGGATTATAAGATATATATTTATCATTTTAATCTATTACTTCCTTTATGGAATCATCAGGCTCATATACTTGGACATACAGCGTATTAATAAAATAAACCAAAAAGAAAGCAATAATCCTTATTTAAAGCTTATCAACAGAAAAGAGCGCCTGGACTTTGATATCCAAGAATTCTATGATTTAGAAGACGAAACAACCATGGGGAGATCAAAGGATAATATAATTCAAATATTAGACAAATATGTTTCATCAGAACATTCAAAAATAACCATGGATGAAGGGGAATATTTTTTAGAGGATCGAGGCAGTGTAAATGGCACATATTTAAACAGTACAAAAATAGAGGATGTAGTTAAACTTAAAAATGGAGACCGTATTGGTTTGGGGCAGGTTGAATTTTTATTTGTGAAAGAGGCGGTGGAAGAATGAAACCTTACGGTTTGTTGGGTATACGAAGGCCTGTTTATGTTTTGATAATTGTCAATCTGTTGTTTTTTGTACTTTTATCCTTACATGTCCGACCCTTAGACCCATCAGTACTAATAGTTGGCGGTGGGGTAATTATTTTAATGACAATCTCCTATATAATTATCGTAAAAAGGCGGATGGGGGATCAGTATATATTTTTGATTATATCTATGCTGGTCAGCCTGGGCATCATAATGCTTTATCGTCTAAACCCGGATTACGGGCTTGCCCAAGTAAAATGGTATGGGCTGGGGATTGTTCTTTATTTCACGTCCTATATATTATTTCGTATTATAAAAAACTGGGATAAATACATTTATGGCTATATTATCGGAAGCATGCTGCTGTTTTTAATCACCTTTACCTTGGGGACCAATGTTGGGGGGTCAATTAATTGGGTCAAGATAGGTAATTTTTCTTTTCAACCTGCGGAGGCCACTAAAATATTTTTTGTCTTTTTCATTGCATCATATTATAAATTAAAACTTAATTCCGAGGAAACTTTTGTTTCCCGAGAACAAAAGGGCAAGCTATCTACAAATGATAGGATTCCCGATTCTATCCTACAGGAACAGGACTGCCGGGATTATGAATCAAGGGTTCCTGATTCCCACTCGGGGACAAGGGGTCATAAATCATCAGATACATTCACACCTAATGCGGGAAAAACCATAATTTCTCCCGAGGAGGACACATTACCCGGAGATAGCGCGGACCCCGACCCGTATCCGGACAATGATGATACAGTGTCTGATCTCTCCCAAACAGATATCCTAACCAAACCCAAAGCATTGAATTATATGGAGTTAATCAGGAACAAACAAATAATAAAAAATAAATACGTATTTCTAGCCATAATTTATTTGCATCTTTTTTTGTTGTTGGCACAGAGAGAGTTGGGGATGACTGTATTATTTTATACCAT
Source organism: Clostridiales bacterium (assembly GCA_012800145.1). GTDB lineage: Bacteria > Bacillota > Clostridia > Peptostreptococcales > Natronincolaceae > JAAZJW01. Next base: position 5,206 of record JAAZJW010000079.1, read on the forward strand.
ATTTATAAGCATATTTTATATTTATGAGGAAGATTATAAATTGTTGTTTTATAACATAGGGGCCATGGGGATAATTCTTGTTCTAAGTTATTTCACACTTGCACATGTCAGGGTCAGGTTAACCACGTGGATAGACCCATGGGGCCAAATTACCGGAAAAGGATACCAAATTGTCCAGTCCCTGTTTGCTATCACAGCGGGGGGGTTTTTCGGCACAGGACTGGGACTCGGAAACCCTGATTATATTCCTGTAGTCCATACGGATTTTATCTTTTCCGCTATCTGTGAAGAGATGGGCTTGTTCGGCGGAATGGCTGTGGTATTATTATATTTTATATTGGTTTACAGGGGCTTTAAGATAGCCTTAACCATTAAGGATACCTTCAAGAAGATAGTTGCACTGGGGATAACATTGATATACGGGTATCAAACCTTTATTATAGTCGGAGGGGTTATTAAATTAATACCGCTTACGGGGATTACCTTGCCATTTATCAGTTACGGGGGCAGTTCCCTGATTTCTGCTTTTATAGCTTTCGGTATATTACAAGCGCTTTCAGGTTTGGAAGGGAGGTTTTCCTAATTGGAAAGCAACAGAAAAATGGTTCATATAATAATACTCATGAGCATTTTATTTCTGAGTATAATAATATATTTAACATATATCCAAATATTCAGGGCGGAGAGCATAGCACAAAATCCTTACAACAAAAGACAATGGGCCATAGAAGATAAAACCATAAGGGGGTCCATTTATGACCGTAACGGTATTGTTTTGGCCGAGACAAGGGTGTCGGAGGATGGCACGATGGAAAGACTGTATAACTATGACGGATTATACAGTCACGCCATAGGGTATAGTTCCAAACAATATGGCAAAACAGGAATAGAATTTTACTATAATAATGATCTCCTATCATTAACAGGCGATAATACTGTTGCTAAAATCAAGGAAACTGTTATCGGGCAGCCTATTGAGGGCCATGACTTATCACTCACGCTGGATCATAAATTACAAAAAAAAGCGGAACAATTATTAAGGGGGAAAACAGGTTCTATTGTGGCTATGAATCCCAAAACCGGGGAAGTTCTGGCAATGGTAAGCAAGCCGGATTATAATCCGAACAACTTGGCAGTGGAATGGGAAGGACTTGTAGACGATGAAAGGAGTCCCCTACTTAACAGAAGTCTTGCGGGGCTATATCCACCGGGGTCCATATATAAACTTATTATAACTGCGTCTGTATTGGAAAACCCTGAGATGGACACTAATTATAACTGTACGGGCACTATTACCATAGATGGATACACCCTGACGGATTTCAATAAAAAAGGACACGGTTTTTTAGACCTGGAACGATCTGTAATCCTATCCTGCAACACAAATTTTGCAAGGATGGGGGTAGAGCTGGGGGGTAAAAATGTTACACAGATGTCCAAAAGGTTTATGATGGGCAAAACACCGGGTGGGGACATGCCTATTGTGGAAAGCCGTTATCCCTATGGTGAAAACATGAAACCCACCGACTTGGCCACAGTTTCCATAGGCCAGGGAAGGTTACTGGTAACCCCTATACACATGGCTGCTGTGGCTTCTACCTTTGCTAATAAGGGAACCATGATGGCACCATATATAGTAGAAAAGGTAAAAAATGCTGAAGGAATGGTTGTGATGATGGCCGAAAACCGGGGTACTCAGGTGATTTCAGACGATATAGCTGATGAAATAACAGATATGATGGTTGCGGTCGTAAGAGAGGGAACCGGAAGAAATGCGCGTATTTATGGTGTAAACGTGGCGGGTAAAACAGGTACGGCTCAAAATGAAACGGGGATAGATCATTCCTGGTTTGTAGGGTTTGCTCCTGCAGAAAATCCCAAAATAGCGGTTGCGGTTATACTGGAATCGGAGGGCAAAACCGGAGGAGAAGCGGCAGCGCCGATTGCCAGGGAGGTTTTAGTTGAAGGATTGAAGGGTGTTGACAGATGAAAGATACAATCATTATAAAAATAGATACCGAAAACATAGATGATAAATTAATAGAAAAATGTGCCGGGATTTTGAGGGAGGGAGGCACAGTTGTTTTTCCTACGGAGACAGTGTACGGTTTAGGGGCAGATGCATTGAATCCGGAGGCTGTGAAAAAGATATTTAAGGCCAAGGGCAGGCCTTCCAATAATCCGTTGATAATACACATCTCTAAGGCAGAGAATGTATTGCCCCTGGTAGAGGAAATCCCGGAAAAGGCACATGGGTTGATGAAAGAATTTTGGCCCGGCCCCCTGACTTTGATTTTCAAAAAGAGTGAAATTGTTCCACGTGAAACGAGCGGAGGACTTTCCACGGTAGCAATCAGAATACCGAACAATTCTATAGCTATCAAACTTATAGAAGAGGCGGGAGTACCTATAGCGGCACCGAGCGCAAATGTCTCCGGCAAATTAAGCCCTACCAAAGCGGAGCATGTTATGGAAGATTTAATGGGCAAGGTGGACGCCATAATCGTTGGCGGGGATTGTAACATAGGCATAGAATCCACAGTCCTGGATATGACTGCTGAAACACCTATTATACTGCGACCGGGCACTGTTACACGTGAAATGTTAGAAAGGGTTCTTGGAGAATCTCCTATTAATTTATCTATGGAAAATCCCAACAAGGTCAGGGGAGAATCTGATTCTCCGGGCACAAAACATATTCATTATTTGCCGGATGCTAAGATAACGGTTGTACAAGGGGATTTGGATGACATAGTTGCTAAAATAAACGAACTTAGAACCGAATATGAAAGGGAAGACAAAAAAATAGGTATAATCTGCACAGACGAAACCAAAAACAGATATGAAAAAAATATGAACCGAAATGGAGGAACCCTGAACAGACATGGAAAAAATATGGGAAGTGTTATAATTAAATCCCTGGGCAGTAGAAAATACCCTGAAACAATTGCGGTTAATCTATTTAAAGTATTGAGGGAGTTTGACAAAACGGACGCGGAAATTATTCTATGCGAATCGGTAAGCGATACGGGAATCGGACAAGCTATAATGGATAGATTGGAGAAGGTGGCTTCAACGATTGTTCAACAATAGTTCCAAAGGGGAGGTCTTTTATGCAAACTATTTTATTTGTATGTACGGGCAATACATGTAGGAGCGCTATGGCGGAGGCGCTTTTTAAACACATTCTGAAAAATAGAAAGGACAAACTTAAAAATATTAAAGCGATATCCGCCGGTATATATGCATGGGAAGGCGATGGGGCATCGTTAGGAGCAATAGAGGTACTGAGGGAAAAGGGTATAGATGCTATGGAACACAGTTCCAGGCTCCTGACACCGGAGTTAGTTGAGGAGGCGGACCTTATTTTAACTATGACATCAAATCATAAAAGGGCCATATTGGATATATGTCCCGAAGTTAGGAAGAAAACATATACATTGAAAGAATATGTTTTTAATCATAATAGCAAAGGATCATACATATCAGACGGCAATCTTTCGGTCGGCAACCTCGAGGGACTTGACCATGATATAAAGGACCCCTATGGCCAATCGGTAGATGTTTATCGCGAAAGTGCAGAAGAAATAGAAAAATATTTACACATGTTAATTGATAGGCTTTCTTCAATGTAAGAAGAGACTGGGGACAGCAAGCTATGTGAAAAAGCACTGTCCCCATTTTTTATCATTGCTATGAAGGCCCCACATTTTTGTCATCCTGAGACGA